>JAPKCW010000214.1:0-3154 GCA_028822815.1 Nitrospinaceae bacterium
TCGAATGGATTTCGAATGGGAAGGCGACAAACTGACAAAACTCGCCCGCCACCCCCACGCCTAGTGGTTGAGATCGAGAAACACCCGGGCCTGGTCGATTTGAGGAGTGGTTTCAAGCTTGGATTTGATGTTTGCAACCAGAGCGCGAGAGTCTTCCATGTTTTGGTTCGAGCCGATCTTTATAAATACATCCACCATATTTTTTCCCTTGATATGATGCACCCGAATTTGCGGTTGTGAAATATTCCCAGCCAGTTCTGCAATTAATGGCCGTGCAATTTCGAGCAATTCCTTTCGTGTAACTGGGTAAATGCCTTCGACTTCCGCATCGTGTTCGCCATCGACATGAACCAGCACATCCTGAATATTGCGGATGGCCTTGATGAGGTTGCGTCGCGCAGTCTCCGCGACCCTGTGGCCCTCGGTGACCGTCATTTCTGGATCCACAAGAATGTGTACATCAATGAGGAACTCTCCACCAATGACACGGGTGCGCAAATCATGAAAATGAAGAACCTCGGGGATTTCACTTAAAATGGCATGGATTTTTTTGGTGTGCTCATCGCTGAGCGCCGTGTCCATCAAGTCCCGTACTCCTTGCCGGGTTATGTCGATGCCGACTTTCACGATCAGGCAACCGACCACGGCTCCTGCCAAGGGGTCCATGAAAGCAAATCCCTGCCAGGCCCCGACAATTCCGATCAGCGCGGCGATAGACGAAATGGCATCGGACCTGTGATGCCAGGCGTTGGCAACTAAAGAAGGGCTGTTCGTTTCCTCACCCACTCGGCGGGTATAATGAAAAAGCCCTTCATTGACGAGAATGGAAAACAGAGCGGCACTGGCTGCCAGTAAACCCGGTGCCTGTCCGAAGCCTTCACCCATCGCTTCCCACGTTTCGTAGGTGACGCCTATGCCGGTCACGATGATTAGCATGCCGATGACGGTGGCTCCAATCGTTTCCGCCCGCCCATGCCCATAGGGATGATCTTCGTCCTGCGGCATTTTCCCGATGCGGTGAGTGAACAGGACAATAATGTCTGTCACCAGATCGGAAAGGGAGTGGATGGCATCTGCCACCAGAGCTACGCTGTTTCCCAGTATGCCACCAACAAATTTAAAAAGGGAAAGCAGTAAATTGGCAATCATGCCAATAACAATGGCTCGGATTCCGGTGGTCATAGTTTTACCTTTTAGAAGGGAATGCGACTGGGCAAGGGCTTGATTGTGCCGGGACAACTCTTTGCTCACCATCAGAAGTTATTGCACACAGGCCCCACGCCTAGTGGTCAGGCTCTTTATGATTTTAACATTTGCCGCTGGAAAGGGATAGCTGTCCAGTTCTTCCGTCTTTACCCATTGCCATTCCTCGCAACAGGTTGGTGAAACACGGCCCGAGCGGAGCTGGCAAAGGAAAACGTGCAGGGTTACCCTAAAGCGGGTATAGCTGTGCTTGACGGTCATGAGCTTTTCATCGATATGTATCGTCACCCCTAATTCTTCTTTGATTTCACGATGCAGGCATTGCTCGGGCGATTCGCCGGGCTTGAATTTTCCGCCGGGAAACTCCCACAATCCGCCCATCAACCCGCCTGTTTTTCTCTTTTGAATATAGACCTTGTTTTTCCGGAAGATGACTCCGGCGCTGACCGCAATTTTTGTGGAAGCCGTGGGTGGTTTGCGAGGTGGGTAAAGATGTTGTTTGCCGGATTTCTGTGCCTGGCAGTTTTGCTTCAAGGGGCAGAGCAGGCAAACAGGATTTTTGGGCAGGCAGACCGTGGCACCCAGCTCCATGAAAGCCTGGTTGAAATTGCCAACCCCTGTTTCGGGAAGAAGGTGTTGTATGGTTTCCCATAATATGTTTTCTGATTTGCGTGTTCCGCCGTTTTCCTTGAGCAGAAAAAGCCGCGACAAAACCCTTTTGACATTGCCATCGAGTACGGGAACTTTTTGGTCGAAGGCAATACTGAGAACGGCCCCCGCTGTGTATCGGCCCACTCCTGGCAGTTTCAGAATTTCGTTCATGGAGGCCGGAACCTTTCCGGAGTATTCCCGTAGAATTTTTTGCGCGGCCTTCCTCAAATTGCGGGCGCGGGAATAATAGCCCAACCCCTCCCAGTGTTTTAAAACAGTGGACTCTCGGGCCGCGGCCAATTTTTTCAGGGTAGGGAAAGATTTTATCCAGCGCTCAAAATAAGGGATGACCGTTTTTACCTGGGTCTGTTGCAACATGAACTCCGAGACCAGAATGCGATAGGGGTCGCAGTTATTGCGCCAGGGCATTTCCCTTTTTTCGTCCTCATACCAGTTCAGTAAATGTTTTTGCAGAGTTTTGGGAGAGGGGCGGAGAATCATAAAGTGTTGGGGTCGGCAGAAGCCGCATGCTACAAGTTAGACGCCGATAGTGTCTTTGTTCCAGATGACTTTATGAAGTTGTGTTTGCAGGCGCACGGGCAGTCGGTCTGCAAGTATCCATTGCACGAGGTCTTTCAGGTTGAGCTTGTCATAAACCGGAGAAAATAAAACTTGTGTGGTGGATAGGTTGTGTTTTTGCAACAGGTCACGGCTCCATTCATAGTCAGCGCGATCAAGAAGGACGAACTTGACTTCATCATGCGGGGACAAAAATTTCAGGTTTTCAAGATGGTTCTTTTTTTCCTCGCCACTTCCGGGGCATTTAATGTCGAGAATTTTTATAACTCTTTCAGGAACTTTGTCAATCGGCAGTGCTCCGCCTGTTTCCAGCATGACCCTGTATCCCTTTTTCAAGAGAGCCTCCATAAGTGGATAAACATTCTCTTGTAGCAAAGGTTCCCCGCCGGTGATTTCGACCAGCGGCAGGCCGAAGGTTTCGACCTTCTGCAGGGTTTCCTCAATGGTGAGGTCATTCCCTTCATAAAAAGCATAAGCGGTGTCACACCACGAACAGCGCAAGTTGCATCCTGTCAAACGGATAAAAACGCAAGGCAGGCCGGTGTGAGACGATTCTCCCTGAATGCTGGCATAAATTTCATTGATTTTAAGCATGCTTTTTTAGTATACCTACAGCCGTTTTATCAGCTAAATAAGTTATTCTAATATTACAACAATTATAGATAGAAGGGGGTTCATAAAACTTTGAGTAAGTTCTATAAGGAACTGGATGGAAAATTGC
>JAPKCW010000034.1:0-14408 GCA_028822815.1 Nitrospinaceae bacterium
CTTCAAATTCCTTTTAAAATCCACTCAAAATCAGTTTGGTTTTTTGCAAAATCCCAAAGGATTTCGCGCATAATTTTTATTTTGTTAACAGGAGTTCTGGAAAACATCATGAGCGAAAAAAAATGTGTGAATATTGCCATTTTAACCGTTTCCGATACAAGGACGGAAGCAGACGATAAATCTGGACAGGTACTGGTTGACAGGGTTCAGGCGGCTGGGCATCATCTGGTTGAGAAGAAAATTATTAAAGACGAAATAGATCTGCTTCAGGAACAATTGAAAAAATGGATCGCCAGTCCCGATGTCGATGTGGTGATCGCAACGGGAGGAACGGGTGTAACAGGACGTGACATAACTCCGGAGGCTTTTGAGGAATTGTATGAAAAAGCGATTCCCGGATTTGGCGAACTGTTTCGCATGTTGAGTTATGAAAGCATCCGCACATCCAGCCTGCAATCGCGCTGCACGGCAGGGGTTGCCAACGGCACTTTCCTTTTCGCTTTACCGGGTTCCACCGGGGCCTGTAAAGATGGATGGGACCAGATCCTCATCCACCAGTTGGACAGCACCCACAAACCGTGCAACCTGGTCGAACTGATGCCCCGCCTCCTTGAAAAATAATCGGCCAACGGCCGATGGCAACTGGCAATAACGGTAAAGGGTGGATAACCGGTTAGCTCGGCTTGATTGAGCCGAGAGAACCCTTTGCTCACAAAATAAAGCGATGGCACATTGGCCCCACGCCTAGTGGAATACGAATTTAAAGTCGATGCAGATTCGAGCCGGGAGCGGCTTGATGTTTTTCTATCTGTTCAACAGACTGAGATCAGCCGATCCCGTTTGAAAAAACTGATTGTTGAGGGACGGGTAACAGTCAACGGTGTGAAACAGCGCACTGGTTATAAAGTCCGGGCAGGAGACCGGATCACGGTTCAGGTACCCGCCCCGGTAGCTCTCGACACCGCCCCGGAAGACATTCCACTAGATATTATTTTTGAAGACGAATATTTCATCGTGCTGAACAAACCAGTGGGCATGGTGGTTCACCCGGCACCGGGGCATTCTGCGGGAACCCTGGTCAACGCATTACTGCATCATTGCAATGACCTTTCAGGAATCGGCGGAGTCGAGCGTCCCGGCATTGTCCACCGGTTGGATAAGGACACCTCAGGACTGGTGATAGCGGCCAAAACCGAATCTGCCCACAAAAACCTGGCCAGGCAATTCAAAAAACGCGAAATCCGCAAAGAATACCTGGCAATAGTGAAAGGCCACGTAAAAAAAGATAAGGGTTCGATCCATACCTCCATCGGCCGCCACAAAGTTCATCGCAAAAAAATGGATACAAGAGCCCTAAATGGACGGGAAGCCCAAACAGAATACGAGGTCGTACACCGTTCTGAGGGTTGGTCTTACCTTCGACTCTGGCCCAAAACAGGAAGAACCCATCAAATTCGGGTACATTTGGCTTCGATCCACCACCCCGTAATCGGAGACAAGCTCTATGGCGGGAAATCTACCCAACTCAAAATGGAAAGACAAGCTTTGCACGCCCACAAGCTGGAACTGAAGCATCCGATCACGGGTTCAAACTTATCATTTTGCGCCCCACTTGCTCCGGATATGGTAGTTTTTCTACAATCCCATGGGTACGACCTCCAATAGATTTTGACGCGTTCGCGAAATAATAAAATTCGCTCACGATCCGAACTAAAGCTTAAAAAATCAAGTTCTCTTAGGGACCCCAATTGTGAATTAATTGTGGAAAACTTTCTTCACTTCAGAAATCCGATATTTTGGTTTGATGAGAGAAAAAATTGCTTACAACAAAAAAGCACGCTACCTATTTAATTTTCAGCAATTTATAAAACCTGCCCGCTCCTTGTCGAAAAACTATTGACATTAGAGGAAGTCTTTTAAGTTTTTCCACAATTTTTAAATTGGAGAGTGTTTCTGGGAGAACAGCTAAAACAGGGGCGGAAAAAGGGTATCAAAATCTTGTCATGCTTTTCCCCCCTTTGTTAGGCTGTCAAAAAACATTACATCTCAGTCAACATAACTTTACCCTCAGGAAGCCTAGCTTTAGGGGCAAATTGGGTTTCGGAATTTTGACACCTGCGATGCCCTTAATATATAAGGACGAGCTAAAACCAAGCCTTTTATCACCCTGGTTCAGCCTATGAATTAAGGGTATAGCAAAACATTATCGAACTCACCCAATAGGGCAGGGGTTTTCTTCTCTACCAGCTCTCATCCTCTTTCCTGGCAAGGGTTTCAAGGTAGCGCTCCCCGGAAAATCACCTTTTCCACACCAACTGTGCAAAACCTGTGGAAAACCCCGGAGAATTATCCTCTAGCACAGACCCATAAAGGCTTTGGGGGTTCTCGATTAGAAAGTACGCAGTTTGAGAACCCTTTGATTTTTAAAGTCCTATTAAATGCCTTCCATTCCGGGGGACAGGTGCATCTAAAAGTATTTCTAAGGATAAATTTTTTTCCAAATCTCTCTTGCTGAGGACCACTGGCCCCACGCCTAGTGGCCACAACATTTTTTATATTTTTTTCCACTTCCACAAGGGCAGGGATCGTTTCTGCCAACTTTGACTTTATCGCGAACAAAGGTCTTGGGTTTTGCCTGGGGTGAAACCGAGGTGGGAGGCAGAGTGGAGTCTTTACGGCTATAGACCCAACGACCATTGATTTTATAAAAGCGGGAGGATTCCCGCATGGTTTGCTCGATACCATCCTTAATGTAGTATGCGACAAAATCGACCTGGCCTTCAGAGTCTTCCCGACATCCGGCCCGGGTACTTACGATTTCCAGTTTTTTCCAATCTACTCCGTCCTCGACCAAGGCCGGACCCAGTTTGGCCATTTCTTTTTTTTCTTCCGGGTGACTGGTGAGTACCAGATATTCCCAGTTTTTCTGGGCGAAAGCGGTATAACGCGACCGCATTAAATCCTCCGCCGTATCTGGAAAACCGGTGCCCCGGATCAACGGACCGCAACAATCGGTGAAAGGGAAATTTGAACCACAAGGACAATCTTTCATAATTGGTTAATTCAGTTTTTCCGGGTTCATCATTTTTTAAACAATGCCTGAAATCGCTCCGGTTCAAGGAGGGGTTTCTTGCACAATTCCAGGTTCTGCTGAACATGGTTCGGTTGTTTCATGCCGATTAATGCCGTGGCCAGGCCCGGTGCACTGCGGGTAAACTGCAGGGCACGTTGACCAGAGTGGGTCAATACCGATCCCAGTCTGGGTTTCAGTTTTTCCGCGAGGGATAGAGCCTGACCCTGGCCGATCGAGCCGCTGGCGATGGGAAAAATGTTCAACTCAACAGCGGCTTCTATGGCGGGAAGGAGCCTGTCACCAACCCTCTGAGTCGGCATGCGAATCGCTTCGGGCATAGGCAGGCTAAGAGGCAACTGAATAAACCGGAAGTGGTCGTTTTCTCCCCCTGCAGACTGTCGGGCTAAATTCTTTACCTGGGCTAGTGAGATACTCTTTTCTTCTGGCAGACGAAAGGCTTTCCAGGTTGCAAGGCCATAATTTTTAATCTTTCCCTCTTCCACAGCCGACTCCAAAAATTCAAACGCCAGCGCCAACCGCTCATAAAAGGTATGATCGTCCACCTTGCCCAACTGGGTTTCCGGATTGTGAATGTAGTACAGGTCAATTGTTTTAAGACCCAGGTTTTTGAGACTGCGCTCCAGCTGGTTGGACAAATATTCAGGATGCATGCAGTGGCAACCGGCCACCAGATCATCCATCCCGATCCCTCCCCCCCTTTTGCCAAACTGTTTGGCATACCATTGCACACCTAGTGATTGAGGAAGAAACCCACCTTTCGTGCAAACAAATATTTCATCACGACGGATTTCCCCCGACCCTATCAATCGCTCCAGAGCTTGGCCAACGCTCTTCTCCCCTCGCTCCCTGCGGTAGTTGATGGCCGTATCCAGGACATTGACGCCATTTTGAACCGACTGGACAATGGCCCGCACCACCGCTTCATCGGTCGGGTCATCGGGTTTTCCCAGATAGGTGCCAATCCCGATGGATGAAAGCCAAACCTCCCCGATTTCACGAAAATGATCTTTCGCGCAAAGGGACCTGTCCCTGTAACGGGCAGTTCCTTCCAAAGTCGCAAATCCGGGACAGGACATAAGTCACTCACTATAAATGGAAATAAGGGGAACACCTACTCAACCGGTTTTCTCTTGAAGGGAAATGCCGGACGCTGACCTTTACGCTCCGCCAAGCGGGAAGGTTTATTTTCACTACGATTGTCAGGACTCTCGTTTTCTTTCTTCTTGCCGGAGGACTCCTCTTCCTCATGATCCTTATCTTGATTCGGATTATTCATCATCGTTCTCCCAATCATTCAATCCTTCTCATTTTTTAATAGCATACGCAAAACAAGCGCCACACCCAAAAAATTTCGTATTTGGTTTTAAACGATTCTCCCCAGAGAGGCTTAAACCAACTCCTTATCCACCTGATCGAAAATAGTTGATTTTCCCCACCTTCCCCCACGAATGGGCGGTTAATATTTTTTAATTTTTGTTTTTTACCTTAAAATATGTACGAAAAATGTAAAAAATGTATAAAATAAGATAAAATCAATTCACTGCGCCTACTATTGAATTCCCCTATTTGTGGAAATTAAAAATTTTTCACTCCCACAAATACTTGAATATAAAGACCTGTTTTTATCTTGTCTGATTTGCAGGAAAATTTGGTCCCTATTTTGCTTTAATCATTTTCGAGAGCGAATAATGGAAATCAAAATGTTACCAGTAAAAGGATTTAAAGGGTGGAAACGTTTCCTTGAATCTCAGGAAGGTTTCACTTTAGTCGAAATAATAACGGTTGTAGCAATCATGGGGGTAGTCTTGGCGATGGCGGTTCCGAACTTTTCAAAATGGAAAGAAAAGTACCAGATCAACGGTCAGGTGCAAAAAGTATATTTTGACCTGATGCTGGCCCGCACCGTCGCGGTCAAAAATAATAACGATGTCCGGGTCACTTTCAATACGATTAGCCAAACCTATAATATTCATGACGACACAAATGGCGATGGCGTTGAAGACACTGGCGAGTCTTTGAAATCCGTAAGTCTGGAGGAAAACGTACAGTTCGCTTTCAACACCGGAACTTCGGATATTGATGGCAACACCGTTACCGCCGCCGTTTCGTTTAGCGGATCTCAAACGGTCATTTTTGATTCCCGGGGCCAGGCCAGTGCGAGCGGATCGGTATTTATGTTACATGCAAATGATATCGGCACAACCAGTGACCGTGCGCGTTCCATTTCTGTGCTTAAGGCCACCGGCTCTGTGGATTACTGGTCTTATGACGCATCTGTTTCGCCTCCCTGGAAATAATGATGAAAAAGTTAATCTACAAAGATTTCTTGCCAGCAGGCCGAAACCAGGAAGGGTTCACCTTGATGGAAGTATTGGTCAGCATGGTAATCCTGTCTGTCGGTATCTTCGGCCTGATGAAAACTGCCGGCTCCGTCATTTACCACCAGAACAATTCCAAAATGACCACCGAGGCCACGTTGAACACCGCGAACAAAATTGAAGAAATAAAACGTCTTTCCACCAATGAGCCAACAGGAGGCACGTTTGGCTTTAATTACCTTGTCACTGATTATTTGACGGATGAAGGTTTTAGTGAAATTGACAACCAGACCCATTCTAAATCTGTAACGGATGGGGATTTCACCACAACCCAGACTTTACAGATTTATCCTTCGGGCACGAGTGAAACTTTTGATGAACCCACAACGATCCATATGTTGGAAGTGGTGGTTAAAACAGCATGGATCGACAGCCGAGGCGGAGCCAAAGATGTAGAAATGGCTGCGGTAATTCACAGGAGGCAATTCATAAAATGAGGAATTTATTTAACAGTAATCCTTTAAAACTGGCCCGGCAAGAACAGGGAAGCACCATGTTGGTTTATCTATTTATTCTATCCGCAATGGCGGCCGTTGCCATTGCCGCGTTGCAGACCATCACTTTGAATTTAGAAACCACACAATCCCATAGAAAAGGGAAAACCGCCTTTTATTCTGCCGAGGTAGGACTCGACCTTGCTGTAAATGCTATCATCACTGATTTTGAAGACTTGATCCCTTACACCGAATCAGCAGACGACCCAAACGCAGATGGGGATGGTTATATCAGCGTTTCCAATTACCGCAACTATGCGGTCAAGTATAAAATCACAAATCCGCTTGAACCGTTTCTTTATCAAACGGTTGTGGGCAATACCATTATTTATCATTATGCCCACACCTATGACATTGAAGCCGAAGCGACGTCGCTCAAAGATTCTTCCAGGGAAATCGTGAGAGAGAAGATTCGGATTTTGGAAACACCGTTGGTTCAGTACTTCATATTTTACGGGCAAAGCGGAAACTCCGCCGACATGGAGCTGTTTCCGGGACCCGATATGAACACATGGGGCCGCATTCATTCCAACGGCGACATTTATATTGGATCATCCAGCTTCAATACAATCAGTATGCGCAATTACGATGAAAACGACAATCTGTCGCCGCATTCCATGACCGCAGTGGGTAATATTTATACCTATTCTAAAAGAAGCGGCACCGACTATGCAGATACGGTTGAGGTAAAAACTGCCAGTACTGGAACAACACCCTCTCCATTTGAAACTTTGTCTGTAAATATTACTTCCAGCAACGAAGTATCAGAAGAAGCCCGGTTCAACAATTTTGTACTGGTAAATGAAGAGCCTTATACCACTCCATCTAAAGATTTATTTGAACGTGGCGGGTTTTATGAGCAGAGGGCCGAAGATCCCGGTAAATCCACCGTCGATGGCATGACCATCATTGGCACCGGTGGGTTGGGATCGGGAATTAATGTCTTTGTTTCGCGTCCTTCTCTCACAGACGTTACCGCTCTTGTCCTGGCGGGTGAGTCTTCTGCCGGCAACGCGGTACCGAATCTTCCCATGCCGATGGTTCGGGAAACGGACGACGCTTTTGGGGATTGCCGGGAAAATGACCGAGATGTGGATACCACTGATATCGACCTTTATGCCCTCGGTCTTTGGTATGAGGCCTATCTTGAAGATGAAGGACTTGAACTGGCAGGCGATGGCATGCTGATTTACACCTCCCGCTCACCCGATTCCTCCTTCACCAACGATGGTGATGACTTTCAGGCAATCAGAGTGATCACTATCGACTCCACCTCCAGTCCACAATTGTCGGATGAAACCACATTAGCTACTGATAATCCGATTTATATCCATGGCGATTTCAACACCGTTGATACCAAGGGGGTCGCGCTGATAGGCGATGCCGTAAATATTCTCTCAAACGCCCTCACCACTAAACCTTGCGGGATTAGCTTTTTCAATCTTTTTAGATTCTTCAGTGCAAGCACTACCACTGTTAATGCGGCTCTTTTTGCCGGACATGTTCCCACAACCGGCTCGACCTATAGCGGCGGTGTACATACCTATCCGCGGCTTCATGAAGATTGGACACGCCGCTTTGGCAATACTACCAAGACATTATTTATTAACGGCTCGTTCATCAATCTTTGGGACAGTGAACAGGCAAGAGGTGAATGGTGCATAGGTGGAGATTGTTATTCAGGGCCAACACGAAACTGGGGCTGGGATGTGCGTTTCCAGGACCCGGATTTCTGGCCGCCTTTTATCCCTTCCATATTCAGTGTGGAACGGGTGGGTTTTCTGGAATAGTCATAAAACGAGGAAACTATAATGAATCAGATGCCTAAAAAACCTGAATGGATAATGAATGATCGCGGGTTCACCCTGACCGAGTTACTGGTAGGCACCGCAATCTCTTTGGCCCTTCTTGCCCTGGTAGCGGGGATCATCCAGTCGCAGGGGGATACGTTCTCGAGACAGAGCCAGTTGGGCCAAATGCAGGCCAATGGCAGGGCGGCGGTTGACTTTATCAGTCGCAGTGTCCAGAACGCGGGTTTCAACGTCACTCGTGGCAAAAGGTTTCTCGCGGCATCCGATCATTACATCACCATGGTTTTTGATGATGACAATGATGGTGCGATTCAAAATGACGAGGTTTTCACTTATGCAGTCTCAGATCCGAATGGCACTAACAATGAGACCTTCACGATCTCCCCATTTTTCGATGAAGACGGTGACGGTACAGTATCCAGTTCGGAAACGAGGGATTACGATATTTCCCTGGCCTTGACGGGGCCGCCCTTTCATTTTTACCTCATCACCCCTAATAATGCGGGTAACGGTATGGTGAAAAATAAAGTGGCACGCAATATCGACAACCTGATTATCCGTTATTTCGATAAAGATGGGGACCCTTTGCCGTCAGGCGTAACCGAGGATGGGAACGAAAACGCGGTTCCACCTTATGTCATTCCAGACGACGAATTGAACGATATCCGAAGAATAGAGATGGAAATCATTACACTGTCGAAAGATGAAGACCCGAATGAAAACTACCAGAACATTGGCACTTATTTGGCAGGCAGTGTCGCCGCCACCTCAAGTGGGTCCACTTCCTTCAACGACGGTTTCCGTCGTGAAACGTTTACAGCAGTTACTTCGCCAAGAAACCTGGTTACCGCTCCCTGGGGAAAAATTTCTTTAGTGGCCAGCCCCAGCCCCATCAGTTGTCCTGACGACTCGACCACCGTTACGGCGAGCGTGGTGGACTCGGAAGGGGAAGGTGTCGACTCAGGCATATCGGTCACCTTTACCACCAGTGATGGCACGCTTGACCCGGTCACGAATTCAACGATTGGGTCGGGAGACGCAAGCACCACCTTAACTTACGATTGGTCATCCCCAAGTGTCACGGTAACCGTTTCTGCCAGCGCTCTAATTGATGTAGACGGAGAAGATTACCCGGTGTTCAACGCCATCCCGGTTTCTTTTGAATCAGGAACCGGTATTTTTACCGATGACTTTGATGATCGAAACAGCGATGGCTGGACCGAAGCAGGCGTTGCCAACTGGAGTGCCGCATCCGGAGAATATAAAACCACATCCAATGAAGGTGGTGTTTCCTCAAACGGTTGCGCCGCATGGCAGGACTACGAAGCACAAGTGGAAATAAAGCGCAACGGTTCGTTAGGTCCGACTGAGTATGTCGGCCTTGTTTTTAGATTTCAAAACTCTTCACAATATTACTTGGCAAAGCTCTACTGCTCGAGCAACTGTGGGGGAAGTGATGACGTGTATTCTGTGGAGCTGGAAACTTTTGATGGAGGCGCAACGTCCACCCTGGCCAGTTCAACATTCACCTTTGACAACAAGGAATATTATTCCCTGAAGGTCAGCGCCGTCGGGGATGAACTCAATGCAAAAATCTGGCAGACAAGCACAGCGGAACCCGCAGATTGGGATATTACCGCGACTGACGCGAGCTATACCCAGGGGGAAATAGGATTGACAACAACAACCACCACCACCTTTTTCGACAATGTTGCGGTCAACCCCTCCTGACCGACCACACTGGCATAATCACGTTAAAAAAACCTCAACACCAGGGAGGATTGAGGTTTCCATTTGTTAGCCTCCCTGAAACCTTTTGATCCCCCGTTGGAAGAGATGTTATTCCCGCCTTCCACTCCTGACAAACTCAACCTGACGGAATGGACAGCGACCCACTTCCCTTGCCCGAGCAACCTAAAAAGACAGGATTAAAACATCCCATAATTTTCAAGGCGTTATGATAAAATCTTCGTATGATTGATCGACACTTGGCTTCTAACTTCAACTGGTTATTTTTTCTGATATGCCTGGGAATATCCATTCTCGGTGTGGTGATCATATACAGCGCCAATCATGCCCGGCCAGAAGCTTTTTTTCGCGGCCTTTATATCAAACAAATTTACTGGATCGGCTACGGGCTGGTTGCCATGCTCATCGCCCTGGCACTGGATTACCGCTGGTTCAATCGCTATGCCTACCTCATTTATTTTCTTACCCTGTTGGCTCTTACTTATGTGCTGTTCTATGGAGTGGTCGTATCGGGTTCCCGGCGCTGGCTTCATATAGGCTCCATCAGTATCCAGGTTTCCGAGTTTGCCAAGGTGTCGTTGATCATTGTTTTGGCCAAATACTTCGAGTCAGGAAAGATGATGTCAGGGCAATATACGTTAAAGGATCTTCTCATCCCTGCCTTGATGACTGGCGTTCTGGGAGGGCTCATCGTTATCCAGCCCGACCTCGGCACTACCATGATGATTTTTTTCATTTTTCTGGTTTTCATTGTTGCCATTGAAATGCAAACTACGACTTTGATAAAACTTTTCAGTAGTGGCCTCCTGCTGGCTCCGGCAATCTGGTTCTTCCTGCAGGACTATCAGAAATCCCGGCTCTTGACCTTGTTCAATCCTGAATTGGACCCGCTCGGGGCGGGCTATCATTCTATCCAGTCCAAGATCGCCATTGGGTCAGGCGGGTTCTGGGGGAAAGGCCTCCTCGCGGGAACCCAAAGCCGACTCAACTTTCTACCGGAAAAACACACGGACTTTATTTTTTCAGTCTTCGCCGAAGAAACCGGTTTTTTAGGCGTGGCCGTTCTTTTATCCTTATTTCTTTTTGTCATCCTGAAAGGATTAAATATCGCTTTTCGGGCCGGAGACCGGTTTGGCTTTTTTCTTGCTCTGGGGCTCATCAGTTCCATCGCGTTTTACATCATTTTCAATGTCGGTATGACCATCGGCCTGTTTCCCATCACAGGCATTCCCCTTCCCCTCCTGAGTTATGGCGGCTCTTCTATCATTACCAATTTTTTCGCGATAGGACTCCTCCTCAACATTGAAATGCGTAGGGCAATTCATTAAGGCCCTCTCGGCGTGGGCCAGTGTGCGTGATATTTTTCCTTAGCCTTCATGCCCTGAAAGGGTACCATTGCTTTTTTTGGCGAGCAAAGAGTTGTCTCGGTTTAACCAGCCCTTGCTATCTGCCTCCGGTGGCTCACCGGCTCTCTCGCTAGAGAGCCGGCTTTGTTTTTCTCAAGGCTTGATCCTCACACCATGGTATAATTTTCCAATTACCCTATTTAAAACAGGATATCCATGTCTTCTGAATTACTGATAAATTCCAACCAGCGAGAAATCCGTGTTGCGCTGATGGAAAACCATCAGGTCGCGGAATTGTTTATTGAACACAAAGCCAACAAGGGCATTGTGGGAAATATTTACCAGGGTAGGGTCACTAAAATTCTCCCTGGAATGCAGGTTGCCTTTGTCGACATTGGACTGGAAAAAGCCGGTTTCCTTTATGTCGGAGATATCGATGTCATCGATATACTCGGACTTGATGATGAGATGGACTCTCCACCACTGCATGAAGAAAAGGAAGATACCTTTATTGGAAAACCTGGCAGACCCCATCATGAAATCCGTATTCAGGACATTTTGCAGGAAGGCCAGGAGATTCTGGTACAGGTTGCCAAGAATCCACTGGGAACTAAAGGAGCACGCATCACCAATTACATTTCCCTGCCCGGACGTTACCTGGTCTATATGCCCACGGTCAACCATGTCAGCGTTTCCCGACGTATTGAAGATGAAGACGAAAAAGAACGGTTGAAAAACCTGCTCAGCGAAATCGGCAACCCCGGCGAAGGTTATATTGTCCGAACCGCTGGGCAAGACGCCGTGCGTGCAGATTTTGAGTCAGACCTCAATTTTCTCCACCGCCTTTGGGAAAACCTGAAAAAACAATCTGAAAACCTGAGCACCCCGCATCTCGTTTATGAGGACCTGAACCTGATCTTCCGCTCTATCCGCGATCTTTTCGCCAATGACACCGAGCGGCTGGTGATCGACTCGAAGTCGGACTTCATCAAATGCGTGGAGTTCTGTTCCACTTATCTACCCCATTTCTCGGAGAAGATTGAGCAGTATAAGGACCCAATGCCCATTTTCGATCACTATGGGATTGAGATGGATATCAGCCGGGCTTTGGGCCGGACCATCTGGCTTAAGTCCGGCGGATATATCACTATTGATCAGACTGAAGCCTTGGTTGCCATTGATGTCAATACCGGGAAATATGTCGGCCACAATGATCCGGAGGATACCATCCTGAAAACCAACCTGGAGGCAGTTAAAGAATTCGTGTACCAGGTCCGCCTCAGGAACATCGGCGGCATCATCATTGTAGATTTCATCGACATGGCTAAAGAAGAAAGTAAGGAAATGGTATCCAACGCACTCAAGCAAGCGCTTAGAGCAGACCGCTCACGAACCCGCATCCTTAAAATTTCCGAATTGGGCCTGGTGGAAATGACCCGCAAACGCGTGCGCGAAAGCCTGGTCCAAACCCTTTGCGACCCCTGTGATTACTGCGATGGGAAAGGATATATCAAAGGCACTTCGACTCTCTGTTACGAAATCATACGGGAAATCCAGCGTCAGGGAACCGACAACATCACTAAAAAGAAAATTGACATAGAAGTGCATCCAACGGTTTATAACATGCTGTTCGAGGAAGAGAGCAGTTTTCTCGAAGAAATGGAAAAACAGAACAATATCGAAATCACTTTTCAGGTGAACCCGAAATTACATCGGGAAAAATACAAAATTGTGACTTCATGATGAGGACCCGTAAAATGAAAACACCCTTTACCTTCATTCATGCATTGACGATTATTCTTGGTTTTCTATTCGTGATCGGTTGCGGCACTGCCGGGAAAAACTTCAACGAGTCTCTTTATAAAAATGTTGTTATAGGAACAACGACCAAAAAAGAGGTTCATGCCATGTTTGGATCTCCTTTTAAAAATGGGGTCCAGAACGGTAACCCGGTTTGGATTTATGAATACAATTTTTATAACTCCCTGGGCAACAATATCACCAAAGATATGGTCATCGTTTTTGACCATCGCGGTGTGGTGAAGTCCCATCAGATGATGACCAATCAGCCTGGAGCAGTTGGGCAATAAACGGATTTTATGGAATCATCTATTTGGGGCTTCTTTTTGCCCCGTTTCCCTCCGCTTCTCATTCCCCTATGATTTTCAGTAAATGATCCTCGGTAAAGACAACCAAATGTTAGGCTTCAGTAAAATCCAATGGAACACCCTGCACCTGACCTGGGTTGCATTCTTTCTGACCTTTGTGGCCTGGTTCAACATGGCGCCGTTCAATACAACGATCATGCACGCCCTGGGCCTGTCTTCCGGCGAGATCAATGTGTTGATGATTTGTAATGTGGCTTTAACCATTCCGGCGCGGATTATTATCGGATTTTGGGTGGACCGATACGGCCCGCAAAAAGTTTTCAGCTTCCTATTGGTCTTTTCTGCATTAGTGTGTTTTGGATTCGCCCTGTCACAGAGCTTCAATGCGCTGCTGGTCACCCGCCTGCTGATGGGGATTGTCGGAGGCGGATTCGTGGTGGGTATAAAAATGATCGCCGAGTGGTTCCCGCCGAAAAAAATGGGGACCGCCCAAGGTATTTATGCGGGTTGGGGCAACTTTGGTTCCGCCTTTGCGGCGTTTTCTCTTCCCTTGATTGCCGTTCTCTTTCCTGAAGAGTTCGGGTGGCGAGTGGCAGCAAGCCTTTCAGGACTTTCTTGCCTGATCTGGGCGGGGATTTATTACAGGTTTTGTCCCGATGCTCCGGGAAAAGGTCAGGATTTCCAGGTAGACCTGCATGGAGTGGTTGAGGTAACTTCCCGCCGGGACCTGATCCTGCAAATCCTTTTACTCCTACCTGTTTATGGGGCTATGGTTCTGTTCATCTGGAAACTTTCCGGGCATCCGTTTTCCCTGATCCCCGACTCTCTTTCCAGGGCCCTGGTTCTCGCCATGGGTTTGCTTTATATCCTGAATATTATTCGATGCTGGCAAATTAACGTGACCCGATTACAACACCCTGTACCCGAGGTGGAAAAGTATTCGTTCAGCCAGATCGCTATATTGTGCCTGGTCTATTCCCTTACATTTGGTTCCGAGTTGGCGGTCGTTTCAATGTTTCCCCAGTTTCTGCAAACGACTTTCTCCCTTTCTATGGGATTAGCGGGAGTACTGGGGGCCAGTTATGCTTGCATGAACCTGATCGCTCGCCCTGGAGGAGGCTGGATTTCTGATCGGTTTGGCCGCAGAAGAACCCTTTTCATCATGATCATTGGAGGAATGGTGAGTCACTGGTTTATGGGAGAGATCGATTCCAATTGGCAACTTACCTCTGCCATAGCCCTTGTGCTCGTGGGTTCCATTTTCTTAAAAGCCGGTAATGGCGCCTGTTTCGCGGTGATTCCCTTGATCTCCAAACCGCTGACCGGGAAACTGGCCGGCCTGGCAGGAGCCTACGGAAGCGTCGGGGCGGTTATTTTCCTCACCCTGTTCAGTTTCGTGACCCCGCAAATGTTTTTTAAAATCATCGC
>JAPKCW010000215.1:0-3126 GCA_028822815.1 Nitrospinaceae bacterium
GGTCCAGGAAAAGAACCTCAAGACCCTGTTTGTGCGCCCGTTCCAAGGCATAGGCATCTTTCACATTGCTGATCACCAGGGCAATTTCAGCCGACAGGTCATTTTTTTCAATACTGTCGATAATGGCCTGCAGATTAGAACCTTGTCCTGAAACCAAAACGGCGAGTATAAATTTGTCGGGGGCCATGTAAAAGGGGCGTTTGTTGGGGACAGGCGATAATGCTTTCCCGAGCTTATCATTAAACGATATTATAAATCAATGAATTCGGTGACTCCTGGTTTTAAACCACATTGTCCAGGAAAATTGACGAAATTGTGACTGGACCGTTATTAATTAGTAAGAAATTCGCCCGATAATGTAACATGTCGATTAGGGTCTAAAAAATTGTAACATTTACCCAATTTCCTGTGAATGAAAGTCTTTTTGAGAGGAAACTTTCAATCTTTGGACTTTTTTAAACGGACTTTTCCTATTCAGATAGTTATCGCAACCTTTCTTTGGTCGCTTTGGTTACCTTTTGTCTGAAAAAAAACCGCAAACGATCAACCCACTATTATAGTTAGGATGATTTGGAAATATGGGTAAAGATAATTCTGCTGTCAAAATTCATTTCGCAATTCCTTAAACAAGGCAAAGCACATCCCTACCATTATTAAAGCAAAAGGAAGCCCTGAAGCGATTGCGACAGTTTGTAACACATTTAAACCCCCCGCCAATAATAGAATAGATGCGATTACCCCTTCGGTTACAGCCCAGAATATTCTTTGATTTTTTGGCGAGTCCTGATCGCCTCCGGCAGTCAATATATCAATAACCAGACTCGATGAGTCGGAAGAAGTCACAAAAAACGTTACAATTACCAGAGTGGATAGTGCTGTGGTGATCTGGTCCAGAGGAAGGTAGGCGAGCGTTTTGAAAAGGGAAGTGCTGATATTGGCTGAAACAGCGGCAGAAATAGAGGCTCCCTGGGTTTCTTCCAGATAGAGGGCGGTTCCGCCGAAAACACTCAACCAAATAAATGTTGCCAGAGTAGGAGCGAACAATCCGCCCAATATGAATTCTCGAATGGTCCTTCCTTTGGAAATTCGAGCGATGAACAATCCGACAAAAGGTGCCCATGCGATCCACCAGCCCCAGTAAAAGATGGTCCAATTTGCCTTCCAGTCAGTTGGAGCCACCCATTCGCTCCAATAACTAAAATAAACGATGTTACTTAAATAATTTTTAACTCCTTCTCCAAAGGTATTCACAATAAACATGGTGGGGCCAAGTATAAAAACAAAGGCCAGCAGAATTACGCTCAACATGATATTGAAATGGCTGAGACGGCTGATGCCCTTTTCCAAACCCAGTACCACGGAAACTGTGGCACATACGGTGATAAGGGCAATCAAAGCAATCTGCGTCAATTTGGTTTCAGGACACTCACCAATAAAGTTCAGGCCGGAATTGATCTGCATAGCCCCCAATCCGAGGGAGGTCGCTACGCCAAACATAGTTCCAACAACCGCAAAAATATCAATGCAGTGTCCCCATCGCCCATAAATTCTATTTCCCAGTAATGGATAGAAACAGGATCGAATGGTTAAAGGCAAACCTTTCCGAAAAGAAAAATAGGCGAGGGAAAGCCCCACTACCATGTATATAGCCCAAGCATGAAAACCCCAGTGAAAGTAGGTAATTCCTATAGCCTGTTTGGCAGGAGTGAGTGTTGCTGATTCCATTATGGGTGGCACAATATAATGTTTGATGGGTTCGGCAATGCTCCAGAATACTAACCCTATTCCCATTCCTGCACTGAACATCATGGCAAACCAAGTGGCATAGCCAAATTCAGGTTTTTCGTCGGCAGAACTCAGACGGATACTTCCAAAGGGGCTAAAAAGGAGAAATAAAACAAAAACAAGAAATAGAATTGTGGAAACGGTAAAAACCCAACTCAGGTTTTTGACAATGGCGAACTGTACCCAATCAAAAAAAGTCTTTGAAGAATGGGTGAACAGGGTCGACACCAGAATAAAACCCAGCATGATGATAGCCGATATAACAAATACTGGAGGATTGGTTCTTTTAAAAAATAGAACCTGCCGGATTTTTATTTTAGATTCCATAGAGGAAATTCAGGTTAATAACAGGATTTATAATGTAAAAATTTTACGAGTTAAGAAAATTTTTTAGAAAAATAAAATCCTCCTCATCTTCTAACCGTATCATTTAGACACATGAAAATGAAATGGATACGCTGATTTTTGTTGCATACAGCGTTTCATTTTTACGCTTTTCCAAATAGATACCTTGCAAATCCTGCTATTTTACTGTATATTATTGTACTTCAATAAAATTCTTCATGGTTTTCCCTTTTTATAAATCCAAATAGTTTATTTGGGCGTTTGTTATTGTTTCTAATATAGGAGGAATGATTGCGTCTGAATGCTATTCCTGAAATTAATTTTAATCTAAGGAGGCATTCATGAGTACTGCTACTGAAAAAACGACTGTTGACAAAGCACAGGATTATTACAACAGCACTCCCGCCGATGAATTTTATTTTAAAATCTGGGGCGGAGAACACATCCACGTAGGAATCTACAAACACTCCAAAGAATCCATCAGAGACGCCAGCCCACGGATCGTTCATCTCATGGCATCAAAGTTAAAATTAAACTCCGATACTAAATTGCTCGATCTTGGTTCCGGTTATGGAGGGGCCGCCCGATACCTAGCCAAAAAATACGACTGTCAGGTCACTTGCCTTAATCTCAGCGAAACTCAAAACGAGAGGAATGATTTCCTGAATAAAAAACATGGGCTGGAGCATTTAATCACCGTGATAGAGGGCAACTTCGAAGATATTCCATTTCCTGATAATTCATTTGATGTGGTCTGGTCGCAGGACGCCATCGTCCATAGCGGAAACCGGGAGCAGGTTTTGTCAGAAGTCAACCGGGTGTTAATGGAGACCGGGGATTTTATTTTTACGGACTTAATGCAGACTTATGATTGCCCGAAAAGTGTTTTGAAACCGGTGCTGGAAAGAATCCATCTGGATTCCCTTGGATCTTTTGGTTTTTATGTAGAACAGGCCCGAAAGCTTGATGTGAAAGAAATCCGAGTGCAAGACCTGT
>JAPKCW010000216.1:0-3110 GCA_028822815.1 Nitrospinaceae bacterium
GTTCCCCACCCACTGTTCTCATTTAATTTTTTATCTCATTTATCGCTAACGAACGTACAGACGTTTGCTTTTAGCAACGTAGTGGACTCGATCCGTTCTTTTTAGGTTTTTCGATACTTTGCGGTGCCCTGAGTTTGCCAATTTATTTGAGGAAGTTTACATGAAGCAAATATTTATTCTCATAAGGCTTGCCCTGATTGTTTTGCTTTTCGTGCCATGCACCGGTTTTGCCGGCACGGATGGGGCGATTCAGCTTAACAAAGAGCCACGAGGCGCCATCACCTTAAAAAAAGCTGTGGCGTTAGCTTTGCTGAATAACCCGCAACTGCAGGCATTTTCCTATGAACAACGCGCTAGAGAAGCACGCGCCTTGCAGTCGGACCTTATGCCTAATCCACAACTCGAAATCATGGTGGAAGATGCCGTTGGCTCTGGGAATTTTAATGGATTCAACCAGTCACAAACGACCATTCAACTGAGCCAATTGGTTGAGTTAGGCGGGAAAAGAGCCGCAAGGTTACGCGCCAATACGCTGTCAAAAAAACTGGCCGATTGGGACTACGAAACAAAACGCATGCAGGTATTGACGCAGGTAGCAAAAGCCTATGCGGATGTATTGAAAGCTCAGCAACAAGTATCACTCACTGAGGATCTGGTGCATCTTGGTGAGAAATTTCTTAATGCAGTGGATGAACGAGTCAGGGCAGGAAAAGTAGCTCTCCTGGAAAAAATAAAATCTGAAATAAGCCTTTCTTCTATGCAGATAGAATTAAAAAAGGCACAGCGCGAGCTAAAGGTTGCGCGCAGCAATTTGTCTGTTACCTGGGGCAGTCCCAAAGCGCAATATGAATCTGCCTTGGGGGATCTTTTTGAGATTTCCATGATTCCCACTTTGGAAAGTTTAATGGAACGCTTAATCAACAATCCCGATCTTGCACGCTGGACAACGGAGACGGAACAACGCCAGGCGGTATTAGATAGTGAACTTTCTAAAAGAATTCCTGATGTAACACTTCAGGGCGGATTCAGACGCCTGGAAACAACGGATGACAACGCGCTGGTTTTTGGAATATCAATTCCCTTGCAGTTGTTTAATCGAAACCAGGGAGCCATCGAGGAAGCCCGCCATAAGTTAGGCAAAGTCCAGGCAGAAAAACGAGCGATGGAAGTAAGCATAAAAAAGAATTTATTGGAAACCTATAACAGTTTGGTCTTTTTCCACTCACAGGTGATTTCGATCAAGGCCGAGATACTTCCGGGAGCTCAAAAAGCCTTCGATGGAATTAACGAAGGTTATAGATTTGGAAAATTTGGTTATTTAGATGTGTTGGACAGCCAGAAAACTTTTTTTCAGGCAAAGAGGCAATATCTCGACTCTCTGGCTAATTACCATATTGCGGTTGCCGATATTGAAAGGCTGATTGGGGAACCCCTCGCGGCCTTCACTCCGACTGCAATAAAGGGGGAACCGGGACAATGAAGAAAAAATTTATACTTCCACTAATGTTGATCCTCCTGATGGGGGTGTTCGTGGGCAGAATGATCCTGAACATGGATGTGGCTACTGTGGATCATGATTCGCACGAATCTACCCCTGAACAGGGAAATCCAATTGCAAGGGGACCGCATGGTGGTTGGTTGTTCTCTGAAAATGGTTTGCAGGTCGAAGTTAAAATTTTTGAAACTGGCATCCCGCCTCAATTCAGAGTTTATGTAACCGATGTTTCAGGCAAAACGGTGCCTCTCAATGAAGTGGACGTGGTCATTGATCTGCACAGGTTGGATCGGGTCGATGAAATTCATTTTAAGCCGGTTGGTAAATATCTTCTCGGTGATAAAGAGGTGGTCGAACCGCATTCATTTGACGTAAAAATCCATGCTCGCTGGAAAGAACAAAGCTATGAATGGGAGTTTGCGCAAATTGAGGCCAGGGTGGAGTTGCCTGACGAAGCGATTAAAAATGCAGACATCACCATCCAACCTGCAGGCCCGGTCAAACTGAAAAACCTGCTCCATTTATCCGGAGAAATCGGTCTCAACGAGGAGAAGGTTGTCCACATTGTTCCACGGCTTGATGGTGTGGTGAAAAAGGTTTTCAAGGATTTAGGCGACCGGGTCCGGGTTGGAGATGTTTTGGCTATTATTGAAAGCCGGGAGTTGGCCGATGCGAAAATCAATTATCTTGCCGCTACCAAACAGACCGATTTAGCAAAACTGGATCTGGAAAGACAAAGCCTCATTTTAAAAAACACATCCCAAATGCTGGACCTCCTGCAAAAGGAGCTGGATTTGGAAGAAGTGTATCGTGAACTGAAGGACCTGGTGATCGGAAAAAGCCGGGAACTGCTCATCCCCGCTTATGCGAAATTGAGCCTGGCAAAGTCTGTCTACCTGCGGGAGAAAAAATTGCTTGAGAAAGGAATTTCTTCGGAAGCTGAATATTTACTTGCCGTGGAGAACTACAAGAGCGGGGAAGCCAAATACATTGCCTTGCGCGAAAAGATAGCCTATGACGGTCAATGGGCGGTTCGTCAAAAAAAGAGAACTTATGAGATCGAAACACTCAAGCTCCAAACCGCCCGGCAAAAACTTTTTGCGCTGGGTTTAACAAATCAGGAAGTCGGCACGTTGTCCAACCAGGGAGAACATGCCTTTACCCAGTATGAGTTGCGGTCGCCTTTGGGAGGAGTGGTCATACAAAAGCATTTGACCACTGGAGAAGCGGTAAAAAATGATGATGATGTTTTTCTTCTCGCAGACTTTTCGGATGTATGGGTGAACATTGCTATCCCTGCCAAGGATCTTAAATACGTCAAGCTGGGTCAAGTTGTTGTCGTCAAGGATGACAATCTTGCAATAGAGGCCAAGGGGAAGTTGACGTATCTCGATTCCATAATAGACGAAAAAAACAGAACCGTTACGGGTCGGGTGGTTATTCCTAATGCTAAAGGGCATTGGCGGCCTGGAACTTTTGTTACGTTGGAACTGCTCCTTGAGGAACGCAGGGTTCCCATTGCTGTACCAACAAAAGCCATTCAAACGATTCGAGACTGGTCTGTTGTATTCGTCAAATACGGAAACTTCTTTGAAGCCCGGCCTCTGGAACTGGG
>JAPKCW010000217.1:0-3098 GCA_028822815.1 Nitrospinaceae bacterium
TTGGATTTAGCAAAGATGTTAGTCGTGCGGGGAGTTTTCGTCAAAAATGACACTTCGCCAAATAATGCTCCCATGGTAAGGGTGTTAATGGTTACTTTAGGCAGATCGTTCCGAGTCACAATCGCTTCGCCTTTAAGGAGTATGAATACCGCCATTTCCGTCTGGCCTTCCTTAACGATTGCCGTTTTATCGGAATACTCAACGACCTGGTTACTCAGCGCGGCAAACTCCTTCCTTTCAACCAGGTTGAAGGACTCAAAAAACGGAATATTATTGATCAACCGTAAGATTTCCTGAGGGGCTTTATTATAAATTTTTGTACCCATTATTATCCCTCATTACCGGGTGTCAAGCGTTGTGATTGCAACTGCGACTGGCAAAGTTTATAAAAAACTCCTTTTTGTTGCAACAGTTCTTTCCTCGGTCCGAATTCTAGTATTTTACCATGCTTCAATACAAGAATTTTATCTGCGTGCAGAAGGGTAGACAAACGGTGCGCAATAATAATGCTGGTTCTACCGCGTGTCAATTCCCCGATTCCTTTCTGGATCTGGCTCTCGGTTTCAGGATCAACACTGGAGGTCGCTTCATCCAGCACAAGTATCCGTGGACGGACAGCCAAAGCCCTGGCAAAGGATAATAATTGCCGCTGACCGGAGGAAATCCCGACCCCTCCTTCCTTTAGTTCCTGCTCGTATTTGAAAGGAAGACTATTGATAAAATTATGCGAACTGACAGCTTGCGAAATGGACTCGATTTCTTCCTGACCTATCTGCCGGTTTCCCAATCGAATATTATCCAAGATATTTCCTGAGAATAAAAATACATCCTGCTGAACCAGCGCGATCTGACGGCGCAAATCGTATTTATTGATATCCCTGATGGATTTACCATCAAACCGGATATCCCCTTTTTGAATATCATAAAAACGGCAAAGGACATTGACGAGGGTAGATTTCCCGGAACCCGTTGCGCCGACAATGGCAAGGCTCTCCCCTTCGGACAAGGAAAAGCTGATGTCCTTCAATATAAAGTTTTCATCGTTATACGCGAACCAGACATTCTTGAACTCAATCGCTCCTTGCATCTTGAAATCACTATGGGGAGGAACCGAATCAGGAATTTGTTCGGGGGTATCCAGCAATTCAAAAATCCGCTCGGAGGATGCCATGGCCGTCTGGATAATATTGAATTTTTCCGCTAGGTCCCGTATCGGCTCAAAAAATTTCTGCAGGTACTGGATAAATGCTACCAGGATTCCTAACTGGATTTCATCCTGAACAAACCGCCCTCCTCCATACCAGATGACCATACCTACAGCCAGGGAGTTGAAAAAGTCGATGGAGGGCATGTATAGGGCATTGTAATATACGGTTCTTAAATCCTCTTTAAGCCGATCACGATTGATGCCTTCAAACTTTTTGTGATTTACCTTTTCCCGGTTGAAGCATTGAATCGTATCCATGCCCGACAGGTTTTCTTCCAGATAGGAGTTGAGTTCGGCAACATGCGTCCGGTTTTTTCTCAGCGCATCGCGAGCCCGGACCCTGTATATCCGGGTAACAACCGAAAGCAGCGGGAAAACTATGCAGACCACCAGCGTCAGCCGCCAATCCAGATAGAGCATGACAGCAAAAATACCCGTCAACGTGAACAAGTCGCTGAAAATAAGAATGAGTCCGGAAGTCAACATTTCATTGAGAACCTCAACATCGTTCACCACTCGGGTAATCATTTTCCCGATCGGGTTCTTGTCAAAATAGGAAAATGACATTTTATGAAGATGGGCGAACACTTTCGAGCGCAGGTCAAACATCACTTTCTGGCCGATGTATTGCATTAAATAGTTCTGCAAAAACTGGAATACGAATGAGGCAATTAATACTGCCAGATACAGGCCCGCGATAACGTCAAGCCCCGCATAGTCAGAAATTTTTATGTAGTCGTCAATGACGATCTTGGTAAGGTAGGGACCAGCCAGATTGAGCAGGGAAACCCCTAACAAAAGGAATATAGCAAGCGCCACCCACTGGCTATAGGGTTTCAGATAAGTCAGCACCCGCTTGAACAAAACCCAGTCACGGTACCGGTCGTTTTCGATGTAGACCTTGCTCATCAGAGGAGGATCTCCATTTCCCTGGCCAGTAACTGGTTCTGGAACAGGTTCGCATAGACTCCCCCCGCCCGGACCAGCGAAGCATGATTTCCCTGTTCAATGATTTGCCCCGCATCCATAACGATAATCTGGTCCGCGCCCCGGACGGCCGATAGCCGATGAGAAATAATCAGGGTGGTGGTTTGACGGAGCTGGCCCTGGATATTTTCTAAAATTTCTTCTTCAGTCTCAGAGTCCAGATGTGAGAACGCGTCATCCAGAATCAGAATTTCAGGTTTTTTGATCAGGGCGCGGGCCAGTGCAACCCTTTGCTTCTGGCCTCCTGACAGGGAAACTCCACGCTCTCCGATCAACGTATCCAGCCTGTGCGGGAACCGTTCCACATCTTTCTTCAATCCAGCAATCCGTACAATTTCCTCCAATTCACGGTCGGTGGCAGATACCCTTCCCAACACAATATTGTCACGAATAGACATGGAGAATAAAAAGGGTTCCTGGCTCACATAACCGATGGAGTCCCGCAAGCGATGAATTTCTTTTATAGGGCGGCCTCCTATCAATAAAGCACCCGCAGTCGGATCATAAAAGCGTAAAAGCATTTGAGCCAGAGTGGTTTTGCCCGAACCAATCACCCCTACCACCCCCAGAGTCTGGCCCTGGAAAATTTTAATATCGATTCCCTTCAAGCTCAGCGTATCCTCACCTGGATAGGAAAACTTGAGCCCTTGAAACTCTATATCACCCACTTCCACCAAGGTACCGGTTCCTTCTGGAGCCGGTTTTATTTCAGATTGAGAAACAAAGATTTCCTGGATACGGCCCATGGCCGACATTCCTTTCTGGGTAAGGTTAAAAACATATCCGATTCCCATCATGGGCCATGAAAGAAGCATCAAATAACCATTAAACGCGACAAAAGATCCCAACGTTATGGAACCGGCAATCACTGCTTTTCCCCCCATCCACAGTGAAATCATTGCCG
>JAPKCW010000218.1:0-3085 GCA_028822815.1 Nitrospinaceae bacterium
CAAGCGAGTGGCAATATGATGAAGAATCTCCGGCAGGCTTTCTTTGCCGAACCGGGAAATTAAATGATCAGAGGTATTCTGGGCCATGATATTTAGAGGATTGAGTAATAAAACCACACAATTAGGTAATAAGTATAGAATATTTATAAGACTTTATCCACAGATGGACAGAGATAAAAGGTTCCCTCTTTCTTAAAGAGGGCTGGGGTGATTTACCTACAGGGGGTTTGCCGTCATTACGACGAGATTATGCCGGGAGAGCTTCACTCTTTTTTCTTTGCTCCATAATCTTTCTAAGAGCTATTACCCCGGGGTTGGTATCCGGAATATCTTTGAAACTTTGAAACGATAAAACGCTGAGTTCGCAATCCTCCAGGGCGATAATGTTGGCGCAACGGGTGCCGCCTTCCAGAAGGGTCATTTCGCCGATAACTTCTTGCTTGCCAAGGACCGCTATGACCTTTTTGTTTCCGTTCTCATCTTGCCGGAAAACTTCCACTGTCCCTTTTTCGATGATGTAAGCGTCCCTCTGGACAGAGCCTTCACGGATGATCCATTCCCCTTGGCATAAACTTTTTTTTCTCTCATGGTTCGTACTATTGAACGGTAGTGGATTGTTGGCTAGTGCGCAGGAAGCAAATAGCGTAATTAGAGCACTTTAAGACAAGTAAAGTATTTTGACAATCCCACGGATGGGGGGTCTGGGAAAGTGTACGAAGTTTTACAACTCCCGTGGCCCGGAGACCCACCGGTGGCCGTGATATTTAACCTTAGCTTTTACCCTTTTGATTTACTCAGTATGGCATGCAACCCCCTCAATCTCCTTTGTCAGGGGGAAGTTTGTCATTTATCAGGAAAAAATGTCAAAATTCCGGCAGAAATGGCCGGATTTCGGTCGCTTTCCGGAACGGCCCGAGGGCAGGGGGTTGATGGATAACCCATCAGAGGCTTTAAATATAATAGGTTATGGGGGTGGTGAAAAAATACCCTGTTCTTAGGGCCATGGCATAGGATTTGCTCTATAAAGGGCAAGGAGATAGATATGCCACTGATTGATAAACTTTTATTTTCGGATGCGGTTCCTAGTCTCATGAAAAAGGGCCTGAACTTTATGTCCACCCGTCAAAGCCTGATTTCCTCGAATATCAGTAACGTCGATACTCCCGGATTCAAGGCCACTGACATTGATTTTCAGGCACAATTGCGTGCCGCTATAGGTTCTAAAGGCAGTTTAAACATGCGAACCACCAACGAAAAACATATTGGGCCTTCTAATTTCGATATTATGGATTTGGCCGCGGACCCTTTTGAAGAGGATTCTGCCGCAAAGTCCAACGGAAATAATGTCGATATTGATAATGAAATGGCAAAAATGGCCGAAAACCAGATCATGTACAACGCAACGGTCCAATTGATGATGAAAAGGGGCGCGACCGTTCGTGCGGCCGTTACCGAATTGCCACAACAGTAGGGGTAACTTAACTTTTTAACTTTATTTTGTTACACTATAACCAGTAAAAATACTGTTTCGATGATTTTTAAATTATGAAAGATATTACTGTATCCAGCAATTTAAAAGCGTTACAAGGTGCGGGGCCTTCCCAGGGATTGGGTGCACCTAAAGTTGGTGCAGATACAAAAGGGCCATCTTTTGCCGATACTCTAGCGCAATCTCTGAAAGAGGTTAATACCTTGCAGAAAGACGCGGATGTTGCTATCCAGGATTTTGTTGCGGGCGATACCCGCAATATTCACGAAACCATGATTGCCGTGGGCAAAGCCGATCTTGCATTCCGCTTGACCATGCAGGTAAGGAATAAAATTGTTGAAGCTTATCAGGAAGTGATGCGGACCCAGGTTTAATAAGTCGGTCCATTTCAGGTTAAATCATAAGTCAGTTCATTTTAAAGCCTCTGGAAGTTGTTTCCAGAGGCTTTTTTTGCGGAGAGCCGCCGCTGGCAACTAGCAATAGTTTCATCTTGTTAGCAAGAAGTCATCTCGGTTGAAAGAGTCTTTTGCCCTCCTGTATTGATATGTTGACAAGCCCGTTTTATTGGCAGATATTATTAAGAGCTTTTTGTATAAACGACCAAAACGTTGCTTATAAATTATGGCAACAGTGTATTCAGGAGGTTAAAAATGATGGCACGGTATCAATCTAAAACTATAGTGGGTATATTTTTTTTCGCGGCAATTTTTCTGGCTGGAAACCCTGTCTGGGCGCAATCGGGTGGTCATGCCAGTGTGGGACTGGGCCACGGTGAAGAGGGATATCTCCATTTGGAGGAAATGGTCAAACATCTGGAGTTCAGCCTGCAAATGCCGGATGCCACTGAGGAGCTAAAAACTCATGGTCCCATGGCTTTGCGACATGCCAAGGAAGCGTTGAAACATTATAACGAAGCACTGAAACATGGTTCGGAGTCACTTGGCCGGCGCGCCAGCATGCCTATGGGTGAAGGCTCCGGTGGCGGTGGCCCTGGCTACCGGGATGAAAGGCATGACGAAGGTTCCCACTAGCCGCCGGGCCACGTCCGGAGGGAATATGGCAATGGCTTGTTGAGCCGAGAGTATTGTTGCTAGCGGTAGAAGATATTGCAAATTACCAGCGGAGGTTCTCCGCCCATTAGGAAGGTCAGGTTTTGTTGGGGCCGACTAGAATTTTGCCGTTGTCTATTTTAACCTGATAAGTCTGCGTGTCCCATTCTGTGCCCCGGTCGCATTTTCCTGTTTTAAGATCGAAACGGTATCCGTGGTTGGGGCATTTTATCCCGAGACCATTTAAGGTTCCCCGTACGAGAGGAGTGGTTTTTTTGTGCGGGCAACGGTCATAAATGGCGAACAGTTCCCCGTCTATATTAAAAAGGGTAATGAGTTCTCCATTGACCTCGACACGCTTTCTTTCTCCGGGGGGGACTTCCTTCAGATCGGCCACTTCAGTAAATTCTGTCATCCACTATGTTCCACTCCTGACCGGAGGGGTAGTTTTTTGTCCCCGGTCAAAGTTTTTTGATTTGTTTTCGAACGTTTTTGCCCAATTTCTACGGGAAAAGGAGATCGGCTCCAGTCCCACCAGGAGCCATCA
>JAPKCW010000035.1:0-13988 GCA_028822815.1 Nitrospinaceae bacterium
TTTGAAGTTTAATGGCTCCTTTCAACCAGTATAACATAAGGCGAAATGAAAATGCCGACAGCCATTGTGACAGGAGGGGCGATCCGCATTGGACGGGCGATGGCCCTGCATCTGGCCGGTAAAGGATATGATATTGCCCTGCTTTATCATAGTTCGGGAGTGGCCAGCGAGGAAACCATTGAGAATATCCGGGCGCAAGGAGTCCAATGCCGGGACTACGCAGGCGATTTAAGAAAACTGGATGAAGCCGAATCGGTCATCGGCAAAGTCCTGCAGGATTTCAAAAATGTGGAACTGTTGATCAATTCCGCCGCCAACTTTATTCAGGAAAATATAGAGCAAACGCAGTTGGAAACTCTGGTCGATACTCTCAACCTCAACCTCATGGCTCCCTATTTGCTGATGCGCGAATACAAACGCAAGGTCAACAAAGGTTTGATCGTCAATATTCTTGATGAACGGGTGGAAAAAATTGTTCCCACCTTCGCGGTTTATTCTGTCAGCAAAGTGGCACTGAAACATTTAACAGAATTGGCGGCGGTGGAGTGGGGGGAATCTGTCCGGGTCAATGGCATCGCGCCAGGGCTCATCCTCCCTCCCCAGGGTGCCCCACCCGATTATATGGAAAAGGAAAATGTGCCGACCCACGCTCACGGAACCCTGGACGACCTGCTCAAAGCCCTGGACTACCTCATAGAAAATAAACTCGTTAACGGAGAAACTCTGTTTGTCACCCGCTAGGCCCCGGCGAGCCGCCGGAGGGCGTGATATTTTTCATCAGCCCTCATGCCTCGTAGGGGTAAATTGGCAATGGCTTTTTGCTGCTTGCAACGATACTCTTGGCCTGACTAGCCTTTGCTAATTTCCACTGGGCGTGGCCTGGCAGTTGCTCCTACGGCTAGTAGTTGGTATGCTTTATTCCCTATTTTATTTTTGTAAGGAGAAACAAATGAACAAGACGCTTTTCACCATTCCATTGGTCCTGATGGGAATGTTATTGGTATTGTCTGGCACTGCTATTGCCCACGAGGGCGAAGAGCACGATAAGGGAATGTATGAAGAAGGTAGCGGTGGTTCAGCGATGGAAATGGATCGCGGATCCCGCGCGATGGCTCATGAATATAAAGGAGAGCATGGCGATGGAATGGAACATTCCAAAGAATATTATGAAAAGAAGTACGGCAAATATGAGCATGAAAAACAAGGGATGAAGGAAGAAGGAAGCAGTATGAAAAAAGAAGTCATGAAAATGAAAGAAAGGGAACATCAACGCAAAGAAGAAGGTAGCCGCATGTAGCCACTCGGCGTGGGGCCAGCACTGCATTGCCGGTGGAGCGGACTGAATACTCAAGCGCAAAACTTTAATGTCTTCCCCCTGCGTTATATTTTTCATTAGCTTTTACCCGTACCGGGCATGAAATTTATGGTAGCGGATACCACGCATGCCCCGAAGCGGGTACTTCGGTGGCTAAAGGATTTTAGCGTATTCAATCGGGTCTTCCAATCCGGCTTCTTGAAACCCTTTCAGGCGCAGTTGGCAACTGTCGCACACGCCACAAGACTCCCCGTTTTCTCCCGGATCGTAACAACTATGGGTCATGGCAAAATCCACTCCCAGTTCCAAACCTTTTTGAATGATCTCCACCTTGCTCAGTTTGATCAATGGGGTGTGGATTTTCATCCGGTTTTTTCCTTCCACTCCGGCTTTGGTGGCGAGGTTGGCGAGAGTTTCAAACGCGGTGATGAACTCGGGTCGGCAATCGGGGTAACCGCTATAATCAACGGCATTGACCCCGATAAAAATATCGCTGGCTTCTTTCACTTCCGCGTAAGCCAGGCAGAATGAAAGGAAGATGGTGTTACGGGCGGGAACATAGGTGACGGGGATTTCTGCGGTCATTTCTTCCTGATCGCGGCCGGTTGGAACGTCTATGGAATCGGTTAACGCTGAACCGCCGAACTGGCGAAGATCAATTTTGACAATTTGATGATCGACCACAGCAAAATGCCTGGCGATGTCCCGGGCTCGGTCGAGTTCCACCCGGTGGCGCTGGCCGTAGTCGAAGGTGAGGGCGAAGAGGTCAAACCCCTGCCTTTTTGCTATCGCTAGGGTGGTGGTGGAGTCGAGTCCCCCGCTCAATAAAACCACTGCTTTCATAGGGATTTACCTGATTATCGGCAGTTAAATGGAGTTCTATTTGCTGCGATCTTATCGCCTTGCGCATTCCGGGTTGTTATTATATACTATTCCGCTTAAAATAAACCTGATAGTCCCCTTAAAATTAAAGGGTTTAGCCCCACTTTAGATGTTTGATAATTTATCCGATCGTCTTGAAGCGATCTACAAAAAATTAAAGGGACGCGGTGTTCTCAAGGAAGCCGATGTCGATGCGGCTCTGCGTGAAATTCGAGTTGCGTTAATCGAAGCGGATGTCAGCCTGCCGGTAATCAAAGATTTTATTGCAGAAGTCCGGGTAAAGGCTGTGGGTCAGGAGGTATTGAAAAGCCTGACTCCGGGGCATCAAATGGTCAAGATTGTCAACGATGACCTGACCCATTTGCTGGGCGACGAGTTTGTCGATATTCAGTTTGCTGCAAAGCCGCCAACGATTATTTTGATGGCGGGTCTGCAAGGGTCGGGGAAAACCACCACTGTAGGCAAACTGGCCAAGCGGTTTAAGGAAAAAGGAAAAAACTGTCTTCTCGTTCCGGCCGACGTTTACCGTCCGGCGGCGATTGAACAGTTGCATGTATTGGGGCGGGAGATCGGGGTGGAGGTGTTTGACGCCGGGGAAGAAAAAGACCCGATAGCCATCTGCAAAAAAGCACTGGATGAAGCCGTCAACAAAATGAGCCAGGTGGTGCTGATCGATACTGCCGGCCGCCAGCAGGTCGATGATGTCCTGATGGATGAGTTAAAGCGGATCAAGCAGACGGTTCAGCCGCACGAAGTGTTGTTTGTGGCGGATGCGATGATGGGCCAGCAGTCTGCCGATATTGCTAAAACGTTTGATGATGCCATCGGTATTGATGGCGTGATCCTGACCAAAATGGATGGGGATGCGCGCGGTGGCGCAGCGTTTTCTATCAAGAGGGTAACTGGCAAACCCATTCGTTTTATAGGAATGGGGGAGAAGCTCGATGCGCTTGAGCCGTTTCACCCTGACCGGATTGTTTCCCGTATTCTGGGCATGGGCGATGTCATGTCCCTGGTCGAAAAGGCAGAGCAGACCTTCGAGTTGGAGGAGCAGGAAAAATTACAGAAAAAAATTAAGGCCAACGCCTTCACTCTGGAAGATTTCCGCGACCAGTTGAAACAAGTACAGAAAATGGGGTCCATGGAGCAGTTGTTGGGAATGATTCCCGGTGCCGGAAAACTAAAGGGATTAAAAATCGATGACCGTGCTTTTGTCCAGGTGGAAGCGATCATCAACTCCATGACTGCGGCGGAGCGCGGACGGCACAACATGATTAATGCCAGCAGAAAGCGTAGAATCGCCCAGGGAAGTGGTACCAAGGTGAACGATGTCAACAAGTTGTTGAAGCAGTTCTCGCAAATGCAAAAGATGATGAAAAAGATTTCCCGTGGTGGTGGCCTCAACTTTGGCAGTCTCATGGGAGGGCGCGGAATGCCGGGAGGCCGGCTCTTTTAAATAACGTTTATTATTTTGGCGGCTGTTGTATCTCTTCTTTAGCTTTTACCCCTTTGGGGGCACGAAGGCCGAAGAAGAATATAACGCATGCCCCGAAGGGGTATTCAATGTCGCGTATCTACCGGGCCTGAGCCCGTAACATAGGAGAAAGTAAATTGGCAGTTGTAATTCGATTAACTCGGCGAGGAGCAAAAAAGAAACCCTTTTACCGGATTGTGGCGGCAGATTCCAGAATGCCAAGAGATGGCAGATTTCTTGAAATTCTGGGAACCTACGATCCCTTGAACGATGATGTGGGTTGTAAGATTGATGCGGAAAAAGCCGTGGCTTGGATCAAAAAAGGCGCCAAGCCCAGCAAAACCGTAGGAGCCCTCTTCAAAAAAGCTGGGGTCGGGGTTTAGATCCGTAAAGTTTCATTTCGCAAAATCACAATTCGTAAAAAGCGTGAAGCTTGAGTTCAAGTTGCTCCTCTCCAGTTCGGGATTCAGTTCCTGTAAACTCGGAGGGAGTTGTGAAAAATCTTGTTATGACAATGGTGAAAGCGCTAGTGGACAAGCCGGAAGAAGTTAGTTTGCGGGAAGTGGAAGGTGAAAAAACAACGGTGCTGGAATTGAGAGTCGCGAAAGAAGATCTAGGTAAGGTGATTGGCAAGCAGGGGAAAACTGCCAAGGCCATGCGTACTATCCTGAATGCGATGGCAACCAAATTGAAAAAACGGGCTGTACTGGAAATTATCGAGTGATATGGATTGGATTCCAGTTGGCAAACTTGCCCGAACTCACGGCCTGAAAGGGGAGTTGAAGTTTTATCCCCATGACCCGGAAGGGTTCGGATTTGCGGACGGACAGACCGTGCAGTTGGCCGGGACAAAAAAGAAATTGAAGGTTCAATCGATTCGTGGGGCTAATGTGCCCTACATTATCAAGTTAGAGGGAATTAACGATATCGAATCTGCCAAACCTCTGACCGGGGAGGAAGTTCTGGCAAACCGCGAGGATTTTCAATCTTTGCCGGAAGGGGAGTATTACCGATTCGAGATCGAAGGACTTGAGGTCTTCGATGAAGAGGGTCATCCTTGTGGGATCATCGAAGACATCATCCCCACGGGGAGTAACGATGTGTACGTGGTGCGAAACGGGGATTTAGAGTGGATGCTCCCCATGATCGATTCGGTGGTCAAGTCCATCGACTTGGAACAAGGTAAACTGGTTTTTCATCGTATTGAGGGTTTGTTTGAGGACACTCCGGTTTGACATTGTCAGCATATTTCCGGGGATGTTTGAATCTCCTTTTGGTGACAGCATTATTCAGCGGGCCCGGGAAGAAGGATTGCTGGATCTTCGCGTTCATGATTTACGCGACTACAGCCTGAATAAACACAGGAAGGTGGATGACACCCCTTTTGGTGGCGGGGTGGGCATGGTCATGAATGTCGAGCCCATTGCGCGTGTCGTTGCAGCGATTAAAAAGGAAGTTCCTGAAACCCGAACAATATTGTTATCTCCAGGAGGCCGGCCTTTCGATCAGGAAAAAGCCTGGGAGCTCTCTCGCTTACCGAGCCTGACTCTAATTTGCGGTCGCTATGAGGGTATTGACGAGCGGGTGCGACTGCATTTTGTCGATGAGGAAATCTCCATAGGAGATTATATTTTAACCGGCGGCGAAATTCCTGCCATGGTCCTTGTTGAGGCCATATCAAGGTTGGTACCGGGGGTGCTGGGCGATCCAGAATCGACAGTGGAAGAATCTTTCGCCGGCGATTTGCTGGAATATCCGCAATACACTCGGCCTCGGGATTATCAAGGGTTCAAGGTGCCGGAGATTTTGGTTTCTGGCGACCATAAAAAAATACGCGACTGGCAAAAAGCGGAAGCGTTAAAAAAAACTGCGCGGGTTCGGCCCGACCTGCTCAAGAAAAATAAACGGCAGGATAAAGGGTCTTGATACAGGACAGCATTGGAAGAAGCGTACTATTCGAATATTCATCTGGCGCTGGTCCATTTTCCCGTCTATAACAAACCGGGAGAAGTGGTGGTTTCATCCGTCACGACCTTGGATGTGCATGATATTTCGCGGGTTTGCCGGACGTTTGGGGTCGGTACTTTTTATGTGGTCACGCCCCTGAAGACCCAGCAGGAACTGGTGGAAAGGTTGATCGGCCACTGGATGAAAGGCCATGGGGCGCGGTATAATCCGACCCGAAAAGAAGCCCTGCTGAAAACCAAGGTTGTAAAAAGCCTGGATGCGGCGGTGGCTGAGGTGACGGAGCAAAGCGGGGAAAAACCCTGCGTGGTAGTCACCGGGGCCAAGCAGGTGCCGAACAGCATTGAGTTTGGAACTTTAAGAAAACAATTGCAGGAAGGGCGGCCCACACTTTTGGTTTTTGGCACCGGGTGGGGCCTGGAAAAGAATCTGATCCGCAACGCCGACCATGTTTTGCAACCCATCGAAGGTAATGCCGGGTTCAATCACTTGCCGGTGCGAGGAGCGATAGCAATTATATTAGACCGCTTGTTAGGTAGTAGAGGCGGGTCTTGAAAGAAATCAGAATCGAAAACAATTAATAGGTATCTCTATTTATTCGATAATTTTCTCTAGGGCAACTCGCAGGCCTTTTGGGCTACTATTCGTGCCCAAAATTTATAAGGGTTGCTCATGGCCAAAAGTAATTTTCAGAGATGCCCTAACGAAGTAAGACGTATTTTCTTAGGAGAGAGGTTCATGAATTTAGTAGACCAGATTGAAGCGAAAGAAATGAAAAAGGATGTTGCCGATGTTCATATTGGTGACACCGTCAAGGTGCATATGCGCATCGTTGAGGGAGAGAAAGAACGCATTCAGGTAATCGAAGGGGTGGTCATCAAAATGCGTGGCGGTGGGGCTCGTAAGACCCTGACGGTCCGCAAAATTTCTTTTGGCATCGGTGTGGAACGCATATTCCCGTTCCATTCCCCCCGTGTCGAAAAAATTGAGATCATTAGACGCGCCAAGGTGCGTCAGGCTAAGCTGTATTACCTGCGCGAACTGCGCGGCAAAGCGGCCCGTCTGAAAGAACTCAAAGCTCCGCGGCCTACGACCAAGACGAAAAAGACCAAGACCCGTGGTAAAAAAGCCAAAGCCGCAAAAGCCGCCGCCAAAAGTTCCTGACCCACTAGACGTGGGGCCAGCACTGCATTACCCGTAAAGCAAGCAACGCCATCAAGCGCACGTGATATTCTTCCTAAACTCTTACCCTTTCAGGGCATGAAGGCTAAGGAAGAGGACATCACGCGTGCCCCGCAGGGGTAGCAAAGTTTTTGCTATCTGCCTCCCTCGCCAGAGGGTGAGAGGGCTTCTACCGAAACGCCGGGAACGGGTTTGGGTTTTTCTGGGCTGTCTTCATCCTTAGGCAGGTTGAACGTTTCGCCTAAGCCGTGTTTCAGTTTGATGTTTTGGTATTTATATTTGGCACGGGAAAGGTAGGTCTTCAATCCTTTTACCCGGGTCTTGTCGGCAGGGTGGGTGGAGGCCCACTCGGGAGGGCCCTTATCCCCTTTTGCTTCACTGAACCGTTGCCAGAAGCGGATCGCCTCTTCCGGGTCGTACCCGGCTTTAGCCATATAGACCAGCCCGATCTGATCGGCTTCTCCTTCATCACCCCGGCTGAAAGGCAGAGTGATACCGTACAAAACCCCCAGACCCAAAGCGCTCATGATAATGTTTCGTTGGGTATTGTTTTTCAGGCTGAGGCTAGCACCTATCATGGCCCCGGTCAGCAGAAGTTGTTGCGACATTCTCTGGGCTCCATGCCGGGCAATAACATGAGCGATTTCGTGACTCAGCACGGTGGCCAGACCCGCTTCGTTTTTACAGATCGCCAGCATGCCGGTATAAACCGCGACCTTGCCGCCCGGCAGGGCAAAAGCATTTTGATCTTTCGACTCAATCAGCCTGAATTCCCAGTCCAGGTTGGGCATGTCACTCACCTTGGCGATCCGTCGACCCACACGCCTCAGCATCCGGTTCAAATGGGCATTTTCCGAATCCTTTTGGTCTTTAAGGGCTTTCTTGTAAGCTTGTTTGCCGAACTGAATTTCCTGCCACTCAGGGATAAGAATCAGGGCCTGCCTGTTTGAAATCGGTGTGGTCGCACAGGCGGTCAAAAGAAAAACCAGAATGATAATTTTTAACGGCTGCGGCATAGACCAATTATAGAAGGCTCAGGTGCAGTTTTCAACCACTTTGCGCCAGCGTGATACCCCATCCGGGGCATGCGTGATGTCCTCTTCATTAACCTTCATGCCCTGAAAGGGTAAAGGCAAAGGATAAGCATAACTCGCTGGACCCAATGGCCCCCTCTTTTTAAAGAGGGGCTGGGGTGATTTACACCCTATTGTGCAATATGCGGGTTAGCAGAGGAGAGAACGAGGCAAGAACTCGTTAAGCCGAGATAAATTTTGTCCGCCAAATAAAGACATTGCACGCTGGCCCCACGCCTAGTGGTTGCGTGGGTAATGGGAATGTTTTATGCTTTGCGAATGCAACGAGATTTATGGGATTATGAAATCAAAGCGGGTAAAAAAGGTTACCGACTTATTGCCGGTGTGGATGAAGCCGGGCGCGGCCCTTTAGCAGGGCCTGTGGTTGCCGCCGCTGTGGTTTTGCCTGCCGATGCTATTCTTCAGGGCCTGGACGATTCTAAAAAACTTTCTCCGACAAGACGCGAGGAGCTGTTTCCAAAAATACAGACGCAGGCGGTTGTTTATGGCGTGGCCGTGGTCAACCCGGAAGTGATTGATAAGATCAACATTCTCCAGGCGGCACTATTGGCGATGCAACAGGCGGTTGAACAGTTGCAGCCGGTTCCTGATCTCCTTCTCATTGATGGCAACCAGAAAACAGCCTCATCCATAGAGCAGTGGGCGATTGTGAAAGGTGATTCCAAAAGCCTGTCCATTGCTGCCGCTTCGGTTCTGGCTAAAGTGACCCGGGACCATATTATGCAAGACTATCATCAGCTGTATCCGCAGTACGAGTTTGCCCGTCATAAGGGGTATGGCACCAAGTTGCATCGGGATTTGATTGCCGAGCACGGTCCTTGTCCGATTCATCGCAGCACCTTCAAGGGTGTTACAGAATATTTGAACCGGTAATTTTCGCATGCTTTCTTTATTAAATAAAAAATGGTGTCTGGCCGAACCGTCTGCAGAAACGGTGTCCCTGCTTGAGCGCGAACTCCATCTTCCCACTGTGGTGGCGGTGCTTCTTGTGAATCGTGGGGTGACTTCGCTGGAGTCTGCCCGGGATTTTCTGGAAGCGGATTTTAGCCGCCTGCACGATCCGTTTTTGATGACAGACATGCGCCAGGCCGTGGAAAGGGTGATTCTGGCATTGGACCAAAAAGAGGCTATTACCGTTTTCTGTGATTACGATGTTGATGGGGTGACCTCTGCCGCTTTTCTCACGCATTTTTTCCGCGACCTGAATTGTCCGGTGGAGGCCTATTTGCCTGAACGCCAGTCGGAAGGCTATGGACTCAATTCGGACGCGATTCGCAAAATCCGTGAACGGGGCGCAAGTTTGATGATCACTGCCGATTGCGGTATCACCGGAGTGAAGGAGGTGGCTCTGGCGAATGAAATCGGTTTGGATGTCATAGTTACGGACCATCATCAGGTAGGGGAAGAGGGATTGCCCCCAGCCATTGCGGTTCTCAATCCGCATCGCGCAGACTGTGACTACCCGTACAAGTTTTTAAGCGGAGTGGGGCTGGCATTCAAACTGGCTATTGCGGTGCGTAACGGGTTGCATTCAGCAGGCTGGCCCAAGGATCGGTTGCCTAATTTAAAACGTCATTTAGATCTGTTTGCCCTGGGCACCATTGCCGATGTTGCGCCGTTAACCGGGGAGAATCATATTTTGACCTTGCACGGACTCGAAATGTTGTCCGTTACAGCCAAACCCGGACTGGTTGCTTTGAAGGAAACCTCTGGTATTGTCGGGGGTGTGTCTGCCCGCTCGGTGGGGTTTTCCCTGGGCCCCAGGCTCAACGCCGCTGGCAGACTGGGTAAGGCCGATAACGGTCTGCATCTGCTGACATCCACAGATCTAAAGGAAGCCAAAGTTCTGGCAGGGGAGCTGGAACAAATCAACAAGGAGCGTAAGGAAATTCAGGAAGAAACCGTGGCGGAAGCGGAATCGCTTTTCCGTCGCCAAATCGATCTGGAAAAGGATCGGGTGATTGTATTGGCCTCAGAAATTTTTCATCCGGGAGTGATCGGCATTGCCGCTTCCCGGTTGGTCGATAAATACCAGCGGCCCACCGTGCTGATCGCGTTGGAAGCGGGGCAAGGAAAAGGGTCCGGACGCAGTATCCCAAAATTCAACCTGTTCAAAGCGTTTACCGATTGCTCCGGGCATCTCATCCAGTTTGGCGGCCATGCTTACGCGGCAGGACTCAGCATCAAAGAGGGTCAGGTAGATGCGTTCCGCAATACTATGAATGAGGTGGGGCATAGACACTTAACTGAAGAGGACCTGATTCCTGAAGTGCGGGTGGATACCTTGTTAAGTCTTGAGGAAATCGACCGCTCCTTTTACAGCCGAATGGCTTTGCTGGAACCGTTCGGAGCTGAAAACCCGGTCCCCTGTTTTTTGTCCCGGGGTATGAAATTTCAGGAGGTGAAATTTATAGGTAAAGAAAAAAATCATGTGCGCTTTCGGGCTGTGCAGGGTAAGGGGCGGATTGAAGGCGTGGGCTTTGGTTTTGCCGACGTGTTTGAATCGGTCGATCCCGCCGCGGATCTTTTTGATATTGCCTATGAACTCAACCTCAACACCTGGAACGGCAGGGAGAAACTGGAGATAAAACTTTTAGATATTCGTTTAAACGCCCACTAGGCGTGGGGCCGACTAGCAATAACTTTTATTGGCTGGCAAAAAGTTTTCTCGAGTTAATAAGCAATTGCCAGTTGGGTCCAGCGAGTTATGCTTATCCTTTGCCTTTACCCTTTCAGGGCATAAAGGTTAATGAAGAGGATATCACGCATGCCCCGAATGGGGTATCACGCTGGCGCCGGGGTTATTCTACGCGCACGGCTTCTTTGGGGTTGAGTTTTGCTGCCAGCCGGGCGGGGTAAAGTCCGGACAGTAAAGAAATTCCCCAGAACAGTATCACCATTATCAGGATGAACAGGATGGGGAAATGGACCTGAATGGTCCAGCCGAAGGATTGTTTATTGATTACGAAGATCAGGATATAGGAAACAATCACTCCAGCCACAAAACCCATTGCCGAACCGATCAACCCCAGTATCCCCGCTTCGATCAGCACCATACGTTTTACTTGTCCGGGGAACGCGCCGATGAATCGCAGGATTCCAATTTCCCGCTTGCGTTCGAGAATCAGCGAAATCAGGGTATTGAAGAGCCCTAAAACTGCCACCAGCATGGCGATGATTTCCAGTGAGTAGGTGATGGCAAAGGTTTTATCGAATATTTCGAGAACCTGATGTTTCAGTTCGGAATTGGAACGGATGATGAGCCGATGGTCTTTTAAAGTTTTAAGAACTTCTTTTCTTATAGACTCTAACTGAGCGTTATCTTCAAGATAAATGACAAAGCTGTTGATGTCGGTGTCCCGATAAAAGTTTAAAAATGTGGTGCGGTCGAGAATAATGTAACCGCGTTCGCGGGAATAATCGAAATAGATGGCGCCGACTTCAATCTGGGCTGGGCCGTTAGGAGTCTGCAATTTCAGGATATCTCCCACATTCACCTTGTGCTTGAGGGAAAACGCTTCGGAAACCAGAGCCCGGTTCTGACCGACCATTATGCGATCGAGCTCTTGAGCAGACGGGCCGGTTTTGATCAACAGATTGCCGTATTTTGAGAGCACGGAAAAATCACCGGTGGCAAGCACTACCGGGAGTTCGTTATAAGTGATATCAAGGGCGCGGAACTGATCGACTGCGGCAATGCCTTTCAGGGATTTCAGTTTCCCAACCAATTCGGAGGGCAAGGTGTGCTGGTAGTCGATATCCCGTCCACCGGCTATGCGTACGAACAGGTCGGCCCGCAGTGTTTGGTCGATCCACACGATCACGGTTTGGCGAAAGCTGTGTACCATGATCAACATACTGATGACCATCATGAACGCGATAGCCAGCGATGAGATGGCAAGAGCATTACGCCCCACATTTTGCGACAGGTTCATACAAGCCAACAGGCCTTCTCCGCCAAACCGTTTTTTGAAAAAGAAGTGTAGCCGCTCACGGGTCCACAGCAACACCGCAGGTGTTAGCAGGGAAACGCCGAGTATGATTAAAAATACCGAAAAGAATCCAAAGTAGGGAAAGTGATTGATCGGTGGTAGTTGCGTGCAGAGTGCGGCGAGCAGAACTACTGCCAGGGCGGTCCTGTTCAGCCCGCGACTTCCGCGAAACAGTTTCAGGTCATAACTGCCGCGTCGCATGACAGAGGTGGGTGGGGTGGTGGCTGCGTCCCAGGCTGGTATGAGGGCCGATATAAAAGAAAGCACCACACCTAAAATGAAATAGGGACCCATTTGGCTCCATTTGAAATCCACCTCCGTGACGTAGCTTGGCGCGTAGAGGTTGTTGACGGTGATGGAAACGGCATCGAGAGAAAACTGGGCGAAAAAATATCCCATTCCGATTCCCAGCAAAGAGCCGATGGCGCCAATGACTCCGGCTTCCAGAAAAAATATCAGGGCGATCAGGGTGGGGGTTGCACCCAGAGCGCGCAGGGTACCAATCTCCACCCTTCGGCGCACCACCGAAAGGGCAATCATATTATAAATTAGGTAAAGGGCTACCAGCAGAGCCACGAAACTTAAGGCTGTCAGGTTATATTGAAACGCCTGCAACATTTTTTCGACTTGCTGGTTCTTGCGTTGCGGGCGTTCCACTTTCATATTTCCTGGAAGCAGGGCGGCTATTTTTTCCCGCATGAATTCGAAGTCGGTAGCGTTGAGAAACTGAATGTCGATGCGGTCCAGTCGGCCTGTCTTTTCAAACACGTTTTGTGCCGCCGCGATATCCATCAGGGCGAAGTTGCCGTTGAGGGCTTTGGCGATTCCTTCGTTAACCAGCACCCCGTTGACGTTGAGGACTTTTTCTTTTCCATTGATCAGGAAACGGATGGTGTCGCCGGGGGCAAAGCGGGTGCCCGGCACGAACTTTTCGGGTAGGATGATTCCAGATGGATCCAGTATAAGCGGTAATAAACCCTTCAGGTCTTTTTCAACGGTTTTGATGGTGAAGTCGCGGATGCCGCTGTCCTGCAAAAGGTCGGTGCCGATAATTTCCACCACCTCCCCGCTGGTGGACTCGACTCCATACCCTTCGATAACCGGGTATGCCTTGATCTCTTGTCTGAGAGTGTAAAGTTTTTCTAAAACCGATTCATCGAAATCCATTCCCTCCACACGAATTACGGCATTGGCTCTGCCTAAAACCAGGTCTACGCTTTCGGTGAACGACATCATGGTTTGCTGATTGGCCAGGCGAATGCTGAGAAACACGGCGACCCCTACGGCCACACCAAGGATGGTGATGGCGGTGCGAAACGGGTCGCGCAATAGAGGACGCAGGATGAGTGCGGTGAACAGGTCTTTAAAATAAAACAGAAAGCTCACGGTGTTTTGTTGGTCAGTTTGCCGTCGCGGATTTCGAAATGGCGGTTTCCGATTTTCGCGACCTGAGGGTTGTGGGTGACCAGGATCACCGTGGTTTGAAAGTCGGTCGAGGCCTGTTTCATAAGATCGAGAATTTTCATTCCGTTTTCCGAGTCGAGGTTGCCGGTGGGCTCGTCGGCAAGGAGGATGGCAGGCTGGTGCACCAGGGCACGGGCGATGGCGACTCTTTGCATCTCTCCGCCCGAAAGTTCTGCGGGAAAAGAGTCGGCCCGATGCCAGAGTCCGACATAGTTGAGCAGGGTTTTAATGCGTTGGCCATCGGTTCTGGCGGAGTGTGCCAGTAGAAGCGGCAGTTCCACGTTTTCCATCACCGTCAGGGTTGGCATGAGGTTGAAAAACTGGAATACGATACCGATCTCTTTTCGGCGTAGCAGGGTCAGATCGTGATCAGAAAGGTCGGATACCTTGCGGCCGTTGAGAATAATCTGGCCCTTATCGGGCAGATCCAGTCCTGCCAACAGGTTGAGCAAAGTGGTTTTTCCTCCTCCGCTGGGGCCCATGATGGTGACGAAGTCTCCGGCATGGAGGCTCAGGTTCACCGCCTCTAACGCAGTCACCGGCTGGGCCCCGTTCCGGTAAGACTTGTGAACATCAATGAATTGAATGATTGGAATGGTCATAAGTAAAAGGATATTAGA
>JAPKCW010000219.1:0-3051 GCA_028822815.1 Nitrospinaceae bacterium
TCCGGTTCCCTCTCCACAATAAACCGGCTCATTTCCGGATTGAGGTGATTGAGCAATTGGGTATTGTAAAAGGCTAAAGCACGATTTTCGGTTTTGAATTTTTTTTGCAGGTTATGCTCACCTTTTGATCCAGGTCTCTTCATAGTGCTGAGTTTAAAGATTTGAGTTATGCGGAAGCGCCAGGTTCAGGTATTTGCCGCGCTCTCCGTAAAGGAAGCCTTTTTCTTCAAGGAATGCGATGGTATTTTCTGTCAGGCCATCTTCCGGTTCTTGCCCAATTTTTTCCCGGAGATGTTCGCGAATGTGTTCCAGAGATTTGGGTGCTTCGTTACAGAAAATGAATGCCCAAGCATGCGGTCCTTCCAACCGGGTTTTGATGGATTCCAGTGACCTATCGTCATAAACAGTTACGAAATCCATTGACTTGGTAAAAATCAGAAAAGGTAACTGTTCCGACTGGTGCCTTTGTTTCCATTCTTCAGCTGTTTTAAATAACTCCCGCTTCAGTTGCGGGTCAATGTAGTTGTTGGTTTCAAATTCAAAATCATAAGAGATTTTTAAATGGTCGATATCGGGGTGGTCATAAACATAAGGGTAGGCTTCCCCTGGTGCCGTGATTTTTATTCCATATTCTTCCGGTCGTCTGAAATAGGGGCTGAACCTTTCGAGCCACAAGTTGCCGACGCACTCGGGCGGTGGCAGGTGGAACAGTAATTTGATCAAGTCAATTTGCTGTCGATAATCGTCATCGGTCTCGCCGGGAAACCCGATCAGGATATTCCAGTTGATTTCAATGCCATAATACATAGCCCATTTCATACAGAGAATATTCTGCATGGGCCGGACGCCCTTATCCATTTCCTGCAATTGATTCAGGCTGAAACTTTCAATTCCCGGCTGAATCACTTTTGCTCCGCCCTGCGCCAGAGTCTTGATTTGTTTTTTAGTCAGGTTGCTTTTGACTTCTATAAAAAAATGCAGGTCATAGTTGTTTTCAGCCAGTTCGCCAAAAACCCCATCGATATATTTCATTTCCAGGATGTTATCGACCAGTCGAAAGCGAAAGGAATCGTATTTTTTTGAAAGCTGAGCAAGGTCGGTGTGAACTTGCTTGATGGACTTGGCCCGAAACTTCATAGTGCTGGCGTTCAAGCCACAAAAAGTACAGTGATGTTTCTCCCCCCACCAGCAACCCCGAGCCGTTTCATAAAGGATTACCGGGTTTTCCAGTAAAGAAGATTGAGGGTCGATCTCTCGCAACTGGTCGAAAAAATCATCATAATCGGGAGTCGCGTAATCCTGAAAGTTGCCGAACATGGCTTCCGGCTCGTCATAAAGCACTTCCCCGTCACAGCGGTGAACAACGCCCTGGGGAACGGGCCCTCCCTGTTCGAGGTATTTGACCAACTGCGGCAATATGCCTTCGGCTTCCCCAGGCACCACGTAATCAATCCACGGGAATACGCGAAAATATTCCAATCCCATATCGGATTCAAAATTGGACCCGCCAAACAGGATTTTCACATGTGGATATTTTTCCTTGATCAATTTAGCAAGGGTCAGGCTGGCGACGTTTTGGTTGAATGTCGAGGAAAAGCCTATGACATCAAAGGCTCCCCAGTCGCAGGCATCCCGGGACCATTGAAGAAATTCGGGAACCATTTTGGTTTTTACATCGACCAAATATTCCTTTGGACGCTCAATGGAACGGCAAACATCATCAATATGCGGAGAAAAATGGTTCATATAGTCCTGATTCCTAGCATTGTCCCCAAATAGGGCATGCGAAAATAGCCATTCGCCAATCAGGAACCTTTTTTCACAGAGTTGGTTGTAAACAGGCAAGCCTAGTTGATGCGCAAAATGAAGGTTCAGGTAGTGGCTTTTTACCTCACAACCGTGGGTTTTCAGCAAGGTCGAGAGTGTTCCCAATTGGATGGACGGGTATATATGAAACCCGAAGGGCATATTGATCAATGCGATTTTCAAAGGCATGGTGCTATTGTATCAATAACAAGGTGTTGATCCATCATAAAAATCAGATTAGGAAGCACAATGATTGCCTGATCTGATTTTTATGTCCCTGTAGTTGGCTCGTGAAAAATGGTGTTTGTGGCAGAATTGGTGTGCAGATTGAGACGGAGGTGGATAAAGCGGGATAAAACAGTGCCGGGGCTTTTTCGCTTACTGGAATCTATGCGAAAATAAGCCCCAGACCTCAAGAGTTATTATGCTTGAGCGGACTTGAGATCCTTGTCCAATACTTTGACAGAAGGTTTTGCCTTACGTCCCTTCTTGATATATAAGGAGGGAGAATTGATTTGCTGGTCAGATCTTTTGGTTAGGGCTTTAACGGAAATTACTTTTTTCAACTTTCCTGAACTATCATAAACTTTCACTTCATGCATTAATTGCCCTCATTTCAATAGATCGCGTGCGCGACGGGTTAGTGGTCAAACTTAACCGGCAGAGTAAAACTCTGCCGGAGAACGACATTTTAGACTATTTTATTTAGGAATAACTTTTGAGGCCTGTGGCCCTTTTTGACCCATGGTCTTTTCAAATTCCACGGCCTGGCCTTCGTGGAGAGTTTTGAAGCCATCGCTTTGGATTTCTGAAAAATGAACAAAACAATCTTCCCCATCATCGGATTCGATAAAACCATAACCTTTGCTTTCGTTAAACCACTTTACTTTTCCTTGAGCCATGCTAGATACTCTCCTGCGAATTAGCGGGAACCTTTTTTCTGACCCGGCAACCAGAGTTTCCCGAATTTAAATTAAGGTTGGCATTTTGGCCTTGTTCGGTGCAAAAAAAACCATCCAAGGTTGCACTTAGACGGTTGGGACAATAAAACCCATAAATTTGCGATCCGATTTCATTCAGACGATTTTCAACAAAAAAACAATCATCAATTTGCCAACCCTTCTTATAGCCAATAGTAGCATAGAGTCTGTCAGAACCCAACTTATTTAGCTTGGATTTATGCTTCCTGACGGTACCGGCAGCACTCAGTTTATTGATTGTTCGGGCCCTATCGCGGATGGATTT
>JAPKCW010000220.1:0-3029 GCA_028822815.1 Nitrospinaceae bacterium
TTTCTATACCGATAATTGGTCACAATCGTGTAAAATTAATTTTCTCATGCCGTTAATTTGTGTATTCCAAAATTCCATCCCAGAATCAAAGAGCTCCACCGGAAATTATGCCCGGTTTGCTTTTGTTCTACGATTCCCGGATAATAATTCCCCAAAGGTTTGTTAATGCGATCTATTCTGCCTTTTTCGAAAAGGATCAAAAAAGACGAGGTTTATTGCGGTGAGAAAATTCTGGCGAGTTTTTGGATGGGTGTTTTTAGGCATTTTTTTGCAATTCAAGTTTAACGCCTTGTATGGCATCGTATTTCTTGAGAACCTTAACTTTCATGACCGAGCCTATTGGGTAGAAATGAATATGACTCCTACAGAGGAGAGCATGAGGATTCTAAAGGTCAAGACCACAGTCCATCATTCCCTCGGCTCCGACTATTTCGCCAATGTTTATATTCCTGATCACTATAAAGTTTTGAACGAAACGCCTTATGCCGGCGCAGAGGCTCTTTCTGGTTATCAGGCCTATAAAATGAGCATGAAACGCAAATACCGCGATGTATTAGGGGAAAAACATTTTATAATCGTCCCGCAGAAATCGGATGAAGATATTTCATCCAAACCTATTAAAGTTCATTTTGAAAACTTAAAACAACGTCTGCATGCAGACGAGACCTACCTGATCTCAACCACGAAACGTAAAACCCGGCTGGAAGGCCCTGAAGTGGCAGAAGCCATCTATCCCCAGAAACTGGGAATGTAACACCCATGCCCCGCCGAACAAAAGAGGACTATTACTCCATCCTAAATATTTCTCAAAGTTCAAGCCAGGATGAGATTAAAAAATCATTTCGCAAACTGGCTCTTGAGCTTCACCCGGACCGCAACCCTGATGATCCTGAAAGTGAAAAAAAGTTTAAAGAGATCACAGAAGCCTATGGAGTGTTGAGCGACCCATTGAAGAAAAAAGAGTACGATCGGTTTCGGGCCGACCATCTTGCCGGACACACCACCGGGTCTTCTAATTTCCGTTATTCCCAGGAAGATATTTTTGCCAGCATGTTTCGCGGTGAAAATGCCCGTGAAATTTTTGAAGAACTCAATCGGGAGTTCAACCGTTCCGGCTTTCGTTCCGGCAACACGTTTTTCCAGACCTTGTTTTTCGGCGGCGCCGTAGGCGGATTGGGGAGAATCCTCAGAATGGTGCCGGGTCCGATTGGAAGAATTGGCATGGGCTTAAAGCTGGCTCAAGTTGTCGGCTCGTCCTTGTACGCACTACATAAAATGAACCAGCAAAAGCAGGCCCAATCGGGGCCAGCTTCTTCGGTTCCACCAAAAACCGGCAACCCTATGGTAAAAGGTTTAAAAGGAATATTTGGAAAAAAAGAATCCCCACCCTCATTGGATATAGATTTTTACCTTTCCATCCCTCCTGTGGAAGCTCTGAACGGGTCCCGCAAGAAAATTTCCTATCAGGTCAATGGGGAAACAGAACAACTGATGGTACACATCCCGCCGAACTTTCCCTCAGGCGGAAAACTGCGCATACGCGATAAAGGAAAAACCCGGGATGGAAAACGCGGAGACCTGATCCTTTCCATCCATGTGGACCCTAAAGCTGGCCCCGCCAAAGAATGAACAAACAACAAGTCCTCGATTTCTGGTTCGGATTTTTCAAAGATCTTCTGGTCGGCACCTTCAAGAACCTTTTTTTGTTCGGCATTGTGGGGTTTTCTCTCGGTGCTCTTGCCATCTTTGTATTTAATCTCAATGTGCTCGATGCCATCGAGTGGAGTACTTGGCTGGAAGGAACGATTCTAATTTTGGTGGGAGGAGGTTATCTTGGTCTGGGCATGTTTCACGGATGGATAGCCTGCAGTCTCCATCTCCTGGGCAAAAAATTGCAGGAAGCGCTATCTGGACTTCAGGAATTGCTGGACTGGTTAACGCGTGAGGTGATTGGGCGTTTTCCAAATTTCCAAAAAAATATACCCAAACATGAGCTGGCAGAAAAGTATGACCAGATCGGGGATGAACTACGCCAAAAACTGAAACAACGGGGAGGCATAACAGGTTTTTCTTCTGGGCTCCTGTTTGTGGTCATACTCAAGGCATTACGCTTTTTTTTCCTGGACGATGTAATGGAAGAACTTCACAAAAGGGATAAGGAAGAGATCACCTCCGCCGATATCGAACATGCTGTTCGCAGGGTCGGAACAGAAGTTATGATCGCCCCCATTACCGACAGCATTTTCTTGTTTCAGATCGTCAATATACTAATAGGCTTACTTTTATTCGCCCTGCCCTTCAGCTTGCTCTGGCTTTTATAATTTGGCACTGGATTTATGGAATAAAATACTAAGTATTTTTATCTTAGGTAAAAATCAATTAGTTTTCTTAGCAAAATTGAATTTTCCGCTTTAACAGATAATGAGAATAAATTCAAAAAGATAATTGGTCCATGTGCTGGTGATTGTGGGATAAATTATTGAAAATTTGTGATTTATGGCCTACAATGAGAGAAATTCAAATATTGAAAATGAAAGAACGATGCGCTTGAAAATAGTGGTTTCAATCCTGTTTACATTTGTAGCCTGTATATGGGTTTCAGGGGCTATGGCCTCGTCACACCATCACCATGAGCAACATCAGGCGGTTTCTCCATTTGATAAAACACAAGTTGCACCGTCCGCTCATTGTATTCTTAAAAACCATACTCATTTCGGTTTTTGCCCTCACAGTTTGTTGCCAAAGGATTATGTAGCCGAGTTCCAAATTGCTTCGGATTGTGGAGGTAAAACTCCAGGAACGGTTCCATCTAATATTTCAGCCAGTAAAAACCTAACCGTGCTACCTGCAACCAGGGAAGCTCCTGTTTTCATGATCGTAGAAAATATGACAAGAGTTGCCCCTTCATATGATTTTCATTTTTTAGACCCCTTAGATCACCCTCCTCGTTTTAGCTAATTTACCCCTAATGGCTTTACCTATTGAAGTGACCGGTGCGTAGTTTCGCGATCTTTTACATTAATTTAAAA
>JAPKCW010000221.1:0-3016 GCA_028822815.1 Nitrospinaceae bacterium
ATTTATAATTAAACGGCAAAGACGCATGAAACACGATGTGGCTTTTTATCGCCGCCGAAATGCTTATAAAAATGCAACCCGGCGCTTAAAAAAAATGTCGGAACATTCCGACCCTTCCGCCCCCAAAGAGTTTGGCCGGGAGCTATCGGAAATTCTGCGGGAATATGTCGGCAACAAGCTGAACCTGCAAGGAAAAGCCATCACCGCTGAGGAAGTGGAGACCCGGCTAAAAGAAGCGGACTATGAATCCGCCGAAGTTATCCGAAAACTTCTCGAAAGATGTGAAATCCTGCAGTTTGCTCCGACAACCCGTGGCAATACAAAGGAACTACTCCGCGAATCTGAAAACCTGATCAAGCTACTGGAGAAACAGTCATGAAAAACGGTTTTTCAGTATTTTTATTTTTTGCACTAACGCTCTTTATCAGTCTCCCCACAGAGGGCTCTGAATATTTGCAGAAAATCGTTCGCGCCAATGATTTGTATTCTGAAAAACGTTATGCCCAATCCGCTGAAGCTTATGAAGCTTTAATCGGTAAGGGCATACGTAGCGGATACTTGTATTACAACCTGGGCAATACTTATATTCGTATGGGAAAAACCGGGCCTGCCGTTTTAAATTATGTCCGTGCCCAAAAATGGATCCCGCGCGATGAAAACCTGGAAGCCAATTTGAAATTTGCCATTCAACAAACTCAGGACAAAATAGAGCCCCCAGCACCCGGAACTCTAAGCACTCTTTTTTTCTGGAGCAACGATTTTAATTTAAACGAACTTATTTATCTCGCCATAGGCTTGAATTTCGTTTTCTGGGTCAGTCTGGCCCTGTGGCTGTATTTTCCTTCCCTGAAAATCATCCGTAACGCTCTTTTTTGTTTTCTTTTGCTTTCATTTTTTTCAATCGGAGTTAAACTTAAGAGTGAGTCCGATTTTAAACTGGCAGTGGTTCTGGCCGAAAGAGTAGAAATAAAGTCCGGGCGTGCTGAAGATGCCGTCACTTTATTCCAACTACACGAAGGTGCTCTGGTTACCGTCACCGACAAATATGAAAAATGGCTGGAAGTTCGTCTCAACGATGAACAAAAAGGCTGGGTCCCAAAAAATTCCATCGGCCACTAGGCGCCGGTAGCAACGAGCAATAGCTTTTTGCTGTAACAACGACTTATCTCGGCTCAACCAAACCTTGCTCCGTTCCCTCTCAAAGGAGTAGAAACCATGAGCATTAAATTGCCTCGCAGTGCAGGCGGCTGGGGTGCCATACGCTATTCGCTGAAAATGGCGGATCGGGCCGGAGGCTTGTGGCCCATGCTCAAAGCGCTGGCCTCCCGAAATAACTGCAAAAGTTGTGCACTGGGAATGGGCGGACAAAAAGGCGGAATGCGCGATGAGAGTGGCAATTTCCCGGCAGTTTGCAACAAGTCCTTCATGGCCCAGGCTTCAGATATGCAAGGAGCCATAGCTGAAAATTTTTTCAATCAATTCGATATTTCCACTCTTTCCAAATGGTCTCCTCGTGACTTGGAATTGAGCGGACGGTTGACCCAGCCCGTTCTCTGTGAACCCGGAGATTCCCACTACCGTCCTATTTCCTGGTCAGAAGCCATGAACCGGGTGGTCGACAAACTCAAAACAACTTCAGCATACAGGTCTTTCTTTTATGCCAGTGGGCGTTCTTCCAATGAAGCAGGTTTTCTTCTGCAACTGTTTGCCAGAATTTATGGAACCAACAACGTCAACAACTGTTCCTTTTTCTGCCATCAGGCTTCCGGAGTTGGACTGAACCAGAGCCTGGGAACAGGTACCGCCACCGTTGACCTGGAAGACCTTGATCACACCGATCTGGTTTTTTTAATTGGCGCCAATCCCGCCTCCAATCACCCCCGTTTCATGCGTATTCTCATGGATGTTCGCCGACGCGGGGGACAAGTGATCGTGATCAACCCAGCGAGGGAACGTGGCTTGGAAAATTTCAGTGTCCCTTCTGATGTACGGAGTCTGTTGTTCGGTTCAGAAATCGCCAGCCTTTACCTGCAGCCCCATATAGGCGGAGATATTTCACTTTTTAAAGGCATCGCAAAATCCCTCCTGTCGGATAAAAGTTGTCTGGACCGAAACTTTATTGCCAGCCACACGCAAAACTTTGCGGAAGTCGAGGAAGATATCAAAGCAGAATCATGGCAAACTTTAGAGTCCACTTCCGGTATATCACGGGAGGAAATAGAAAAAACCGCACGAATTTATTCAAAGAGTAAAAATACCGTGTTTGTCTGGGCTATGGGAATTACCCACCATGCTTTTGGTGTGGATAATGTCCAGGCCATCGTCAACCTGGCACTCATGCGAGGAATGGTGGGGAAAAAATATGCCGGGCTCTTGCCCTTGAGAGGACATAGCAATGTACAGGGAATCGGTTCAATAGGTTTCACCCCGCAATTGAAAAAGGCGGTTTTGGATAATCTGGAATCTAAATTCCCGGTGACCCTGCCTACGCAACCGGGTCTCGACACCTTGGGGTGCGTGGAAGCCGCAAACAATGGAGAATTTGATTTTGCCTGGAACCTTGGAGGTAATTTATATGGCTCCAATCCAGATTCCCGGTTCGCCCAGACAGCCCTTGCCAAAATTGGTTTCAGTCTTTTTCTCAATACCACCTTGAATCAGGGACATTTTCTCGGGCGGGGCCAAACCAGCCTCATTCTCCCCGTTGTAGCCAGGGACGAAGAACCGGAACCCACCACACAGGAAAGTATGTTCAGCTTTATAAGGCTTAGTAACGGGGGCCTGCAACGCTACTCGGGACCCAGAAGTGAGGTGAAAATAATCGCGGAAATTGCCCAACGTGTTCTGGATGATTCTCCGTTGCCCTGGAAATCTTTAAGCGAAACGGGAAACATACGGGAAATCATCAGTGCGATCATCCCAGGGTTCGAGCAATTGAAGAATATTGACCGGACAGGAAAAGAGTTCCATATTAACGGAAGAATTCTCCATACTCCAAAATTCCCCTGCCCTGACG
>JAPKCW010000222.1:0-3012 GCA_028822815.1 Nitrospinaceae bacterium
TCAAATTTCATTTTCAAACCTTTTCAAATATCATCAGATCGATTTCTTTTTTCAGTTGGCCCAGTATTTCTTCATAGGAATATGAACCCAGGGTTTCTGTTCCCTTTTTCAGATTCACCCGGGTTGGCCCGCACCAAAGTCCCAGATCCGCATCATCAGTTTCTCCAGGACCGTTAACCAGACACCACATCACCGCAATGGTCAGCTTATGCTTTTCAGCATATTCTGTCATTTTTCGTACATCCTGTGCCAGATCGACAAACTTTTCATTCTCCACTCGGGAGCAACTGGGGCAGGCAATAATATTCAACCCATCGAGAAAATTCTCGGGAACAGAGCGGAAGCGGCCTTCCTCAATGTCTTTAAGAATTTCCCGACCTACCTGAATTTCCTGCCCCTTATCCTCGTTTGGCAAAGTCAGGGAAACGCGAATCGTATCGCCAATCCCCGCTGAAATCAACTGTTCAAAAGCAATGCGGGTCTTAATGATGCCTTCAGGGGGAAGCCCGGCCTCGGTCACTCCCAGATGCAAAGGAACATCCGGGCGTTCTTTGGAAAATCTCCGATTGGCCTCAATCACCTTCTGGGAATCAGAATCCTTAAGGGAAACACAGTAATTCTCAAAACCCATCTCATCCAGCATTTGGCAATGGTCGACCGCGGAACGGACCATGGCCTCAACCGAATCGTCTTTATAACGTTCCTTATAGTCAGGATCTACCGAACCACAGTTGACCCCGATGCGAATCGCGCAATCGTTTTGCTTCGCGGCATTAACAATAAACTCCACTTTCTCACGAATGGTCTTATCTTTTTCCAAATGGAACAGGTGCCCCGGATTGTATCGGATCTTATCTACCAAAGGTGCAACGATGGGTGCCAGTTTGTAGTTTTCCTGAAGATCCACCGACCAAACACTATCGGGAAATTGTTGGCGCAGGGTTCGCAGAGCCTCTACATCCTGTTCACTGTCCACAGCAATGCGAATGATATCTGCCTGAGCCGCTTGCAGAATCTCTATCTGCCTGGCCGTGGCTTCCAAGTTTTGGGTTTGGGTTGCCGCCATGCTTTGCACAGCAATGGGAGCATCGCCACCAATTTCAACTTTTCCTATATGTATTTTCCGTGTTTTTCTGGGTTTCATATTTTCGCATTCTGTAGGAATATCCCCCTTTCATAACAACCGGACGGAAAGGGTCAAGGGTAAAGACTAACAAATAAAGGGTTGCAGAACAAGGAGCCCTTATCCTTATAATTGCCAGACCGCCACATTGTCCTGGTTTTGTGTGCAATCCAGGGGGAAGGGGTTTTCCGTATTGTCAAAATTCGGCAAATTATGCACTGTCGTTTGCATGGATTGAAGGTACAAATTTTCAAAACCCAGTTCCCGCGCCATGGCAATGGCGCTTTCATATTCCTCAAGGGTAATCTCCCTGTTTAAAGGAAACCGGGCTTTATGAACGGGTCGGTACTGGCTCATCAGGCTCAAGGGAACGCTCGGCGACATTTCGAGGGCGATGAAACACAAAGTTTCCCAGGTTCCGGCAAGATCGTCCGGCAATAACAGGTGCCGGACCAACAACCCGTGCAAAGCCAGCCCATCCTCCCCCAAGACTAAAGGGCCCACCTGCCGATACATTTCCAGAACGGCCTCACGGGAAAATTCCGCATACTCCTGAATATGCGAAACCTCCTTCGCGTTAACGGAATGCGCATATTTCAAATCCGGCAGGTAAATATCCACCACCCCGTCCAGAAGTTTTAAGGTAGGCAGGGCATCATAAGCATTGGTGTTATAAATGATGGGGATTTTCAAACCCCTATCCCGTGCTAAGACCAGACTTTTTAAAAGTCCCGGCACGACATGCGAGGGGGAAACCCAACCGATAAAATGTGCCCCCTCCTCTTGCAAACGTAGCATCTGCCGAGCGGTGGATTGATGGGTTTGTTCAAGTTCAATGGCAGGTGTCTCTTTTTCCCATTGCTGGGAGATTTGAAAGTTCTGGCAATAATCACAACGCATATTGCACGCGGTGATAAACAAATTGCCCACACCTCGCGTCCCCACCAAAGGTGGTTCCTCGCCAAAATGCAGGACGCTGGATGAAACCCTTAGAAGATCGGTCTGACCGCAATAACCGGTTTGCCCCTGGGTGCGATCTACCCCGCAGGCGTGCGGGCACACCCGGCACTCCCGGTAAATTTCATAAGCTTGGTCAGCCCGAGACTCCAGTTCAGACCGGCTCAACTCAAGATAACGTGCAGACAATTTTCGTGTTTCCGATTTCATAAATGTTAATATAGTAAAAACTCGAAATAATACTACCTCTATATACCATGACAAAAGTTCTTTCATCTTTCATCATCGTACTGCTCCTTGCCCAACAAATTTGGGCAACACCCCATCACGGGCTTTCATTATATGGCCCCGAGGACCTGAAATACAAACCCGGGCAGAATTATAAATACGCCAATCCCAATGCCCCCAAAGGTGGAAACCTGGTGCTGTCCGATTTTGGCGCGTTCACCAAATTGAATCCGGCCTCGCTCAAAGGTGTAACCGCGCCCGGTATTGGGCAGTTGGTGTTTCAAACTCCCATGGACAGTTCTGCGGATGATGACGAACCCTTTTCGCAATACGGCAATCTGGTGGAGAAAGTCGAGTTGGCAGAAGACCGGCTTTCCATGACCTATTACATTTATAAACAGGCCCAGTTTTCGGATGGACATCCCCTGACGGCCGATGATTTTATTTTTTCATTCAACCTCATTAAAGACCCGGAATACCATCCCATATATAAAGAGTATTTCAAGGATATTAAATCTATTGAAAAAATAGATGCGCACACCGTCCGCTACCACTTCGCCATATATAACCAGGAACTACCCTTGATAACAGGGCAGATGCTGATTTTCCCGAAACATATTTATGATGCTAAGGGAAAATCCTTCGGCTCTGACTTCGATGATATCGCCATTGCCAGCGGACCCTACACAGTCGAAAAATACGAA
>JAPKCW010000036.1:0-13779 GCA_028822815.1 Nitrospinaceae bacterium
AATATTGAGGTATCTTGCCGAGGGCGAATTTCTCTTTGCCACTGCAAGCATGCCGCTGTTGGCATCCACACCCGTCACCTGTGCCCCTCGTTCAATACACATTTGTGCCAGGGTACCGGTACCGCAGCCAAGATCAAGAACCCGATTTCCAGGATGGGTATGTTCGGCGATTTGCTGTTTGATTTTAGTCAATGCTCCCAGAGTCAGCAAACTCATGCCTAGATCATATCGCTCAGGACGGGATTCAAGTATTTTCATGTAAACAAATGACATTAAAAAACCTTCGAAAAAGTATTCCTGTTTTTTAAGTAAGGGTAGTCGCCTATCAGTTAAAAAATTTATGGAGCAGGTAACTAAAAGTCCAGGCTTTATTCATGAATGATATTTAACCTTTGATATTTTTTTTATGATCTAAATAAAATTCTTCCATCTCTTTGTTAGCCGATATCGTGGTTGCAAGGTTTGCCATGAAAGAATCTATTTCTTTGCAGTTGAGCGTGATCAAAATATGTTCGTCACTGATTTCCGTAAAAGTGCGCATTCCCGTACAGCCCAGCGACATGCCGGAGGTAGAATTATTGAGGGTTGAAGGAATCACCGCGCAAGCCGGTCTTCCCAATGCCATGGACTCCATGCTTCCCGACCATTTACAGCATCCCAAGACCTCGTTGTAAATCATTGCTTGTGAAGGTTTCAACCACATCAAGAGCAATTCGGGTTCCACCGGAAAATCTTTTAAAGGTCCATAAACCACGCCAGCTTTTTTCTCTGTAAGGGTGGGGATATTTGCGGGCTCATCCTCTGACAGGTAAGAACATTCACACATTTTTTTAACCAGACCACCCAGTTGTTCCTGTACCTCTTTGGGCATCTCGAATCCCAACACCATGGCCCCTATGGGACAGTTAAAATGCTTATCCGCCGGTGCATAGAACGTTTTTTCTTCGGCGATACGCCAAAAGGTACAAAACGAGGGGAATTCCCCTTCAATAGATTCCACTCCCTGCGGTTGATCATTAACAAAAGACATCGCTATCGGGGGTGTATCAAGCCCAAAAGCTGATGTGATTTCCTGGTTAATTTTCGTGTTATCCATGGTTCCCTCCCAAAAGCAAGATTTTTATTTAAGTCAGTAATTCCTATCTAACCGTTAATTTTATTTAAACTTTGGTTTGAAGAATCTAATCTTCATTCGAAACCAAAACTGATATCTCGCACTTTAAAAAGAGAAAGCCTTTTACAGCTCTCGCCCCGATTCGAAACTGCCTAAGATTGGGCAGTCGCTGGTGAGTGTGGATTCTTCGCATCGGTGAATCATTTTTTTTAAAACTTTTTTCATGGATTTAAGGCCTCTAATTTTCTGTTCCACTTCGTTCAGTTTTTTTTTCGTTTTTTTCAAGACCGATTCACAACTTTCATTTTTATTAACCCGCAATTTCAAAAGTTCCAGAATCTCATTTAAAGTAAATCCCAACTTTTGCGCGTTCCGGATAAAACGAATCCTGGCAGCGTCTTCCTTGGAATAGAGTCGGTACCCAATTTCGGAACGCATTGGGGGGTCGATCAGTCTCCTTTTCTCGTAATACCGTAACGCTTCGATATTTACCCCGCACTCCTTTGCCAATTCACCCCGTGTCATCGTTTTCATTTATTACTCCTTATAATGAATCTACACCCTGTACTATAGTACAGGGTCAAGGGTAAATTGCAATATTTACTACTCACCATTTCCCTCGTACTGGGACGTCATGAAAGGTAGAATGTCTGAATATAAATGTTGTTTTACTTGGGTGTCTCATGATCTTTGGCGACTCTAAAGCGCCTTGTGCGGAACTGGTGGTGATTGGGGATGAAGTAATCAGCGGCTTGATCCTGGATCGAAACTCGCAGTTTTTGGGAGAGCAGATTCATGATTTGGGAATAGAGGTTTCCCGTATAACTACTGTGGGTGACTCGGCTGTTGTCATTGAGGATTGCGTAAAACTTGCTCTGCAACGTTCGGACTGGGTTATTCTGACCGGAGGGTTGGGAGCCACGCATGACGACATCACCAAATCTGTTCTGCTCAAAGTGTTTGAGTGTGGTTTGAAAAAAGACGCCAAAGTGGCCGGAATGCTGGAAGCAATGTTCCAGGCCCGGGGGCGAAAGATTCCTGAAAGCGTGAGAAGCCAGTATGAGGTGCCTGAGAAAGCGGAAATCCTCTATAACGAAAAAGGCACCGCTCCCGGATTTAAGATGCTGAAGGGAAACAGTATTTTGTTTTCCTTGCCGGGTGTTCCTCTGGAGATGCAATATTTGTTCGAAAAATATGTTGCTCCAGAAATGGCCGGCCACGGGAATAAAATTTTTCTGCACCGTTTGATAAAAACTACCGGACTTACTGAAGCGGACTTGTGGGAAAAAGTGGGACCGTTAGAAGCATTACAGGAAAAAGCAACGATAGCCTCTTTGCCTTCATATCTGGGTGTTCGGATTCGCATTTCGGTGTTGGCTGAGTCTAAACAGGAAGGGAAGCAACGTCTGGATGAGGCGGAAAGTTTTCTGGCGGAACGCTTGTCCCGTTATATTTATGGGAAGGATGAAGAGACGCTTGAAGAGAAGGTCGGCGATTTGTTGCGGGAAAAATCATTGACTCTGGCTACGGCCGAGTCTTGCACGGGGGGGTTGATCGGGCATCGCCTGACACAGATCTCAGGCAGTTCGGATTATTATAAGGAAGGGTTTGTGGTCTACAGCAACGAAGCCAAAATGGATCGCCTGGGAGTGGAGCCGCGGCTGATTGAAGAGTTTGGCGCGGTAAGTGAGCCGGTAGCCGAGGCCATGGCCCAAGGGGTTTGCCGTGTGACCGGAGCTGATATTGGGGTTTCTGTAACAGGAATTGCAGGACCCTCCGGAGGCAGTGACCTCAAGCCTGTTGGTTTGACCTATATTGCGGTGCATGACCGGTTGGGCACGCATTGCAGGAAATTTGTCTTCACGCATGACCGCGGCCGAAACAAAGAGCGTGCAGCGCAGGCCGCTTTGAATCTGGTGCGATTAAGAATCCAGGAAGAACCCGGAGCGTAGAAAGAAAATGCAAACTTGTGTATATTGTGGAAAAGATTTTTCTCCGCCAGCCCCGGTTTGTCCGCATTGCCAGAAATCGCTTGTGCCAAATTATCCCAGCATGGGATCGAAGGTGTTCATGGTGATATGGGTTTTTTTCGTGGCACTGGTGGTGATATTACTGATTTCCATGTTCACTCGCTAAGCGAATATGTTTGAACGGCAGGATGAGTAGGACTCCCGCAATGAAGCCTCCGATGTGGGCGAACCAGGCCGTTCCTCCTGCACCGGTTGATGCACTGTTCCAAATTTGCAGGCCAATCCAGAAGAGTAGTAAAACGATGGCTGGAATTCGTGCGATGGTCCAGAAAAACCCGAGAAAGATAAAGGTTTTAATTCGGGCGAAAGGGAACAATATCAGATAAGCCCCGAGTATCCCTGATATCGCGCCACTGGCTCCAACCATGGGAATTTGTGAGTTCATGTCGGTAGCGATATGCCCCAGTGCCGCGATAGTGCCGCAGACAAAATAAAACAGGATGAAGCGAAATTTTCCCAGAACATCCTCAATATTATTCCCAAAAATCCAGAGATATAGCATGTTTCCTCCCAGATGCCAGATTCCCGCATGCAAAAACATGGATGTATAAACGGTAGGATAAGCGCTAACAGGGCTGTGAACAAGTTGGTATGGAATGAGGGCGTAGTCTGCATAAAGCACGCTGGGATGGACAGGAAGGTTGAACCCATAAACAAACACGCTGAGGTTTAGTAGCAAAAAAAGGAGTGTGACGACCGGGAAGTTTTTTGTAGGATTTTCGTCTTTTAACGGAATCATCGGTGAGGGCTTTGGCGGGCAATATGATAGTATCGAATCAATATCCTACAATAATAACAGGTTTACCATACTCCTTGAATTAAAAGAGAAAAAGGTCAAATGTCTGAACATATATATCATCGATTGCTTGGTTGTTATTCATGAGTGGCGCAGAAGAACTGGTTCCTGGTTTTGATGGGGAAAAAGTTCCTCTGGCCCCGGAACGACCAGAAGAATCCATTGAATGGGTTGTAGATACCTATAGGAAGCACCAGTTGAAAAGGGTTTCCCGTTGGCTGAATGAAACTTTGCCAAAAGGGAAGAGAACCCTTATTCCTCAGGTCTTGCTGGATGTTAATCCGGTTATGCACCGCCAAAGCCTGCTTGAACAGGTGTTCCCTGCACCAAGAATCATTAATGAAGATTTGCTTGACGTCAATCTGTTAAAGATCATGCTGGACGCTGAATCGGGAATGGGCAAAACCACTTTTCTGAAATGTTATCTGGAAACGCTTCTTAAGAAACCTGCTCATAAGATCTATTCCCTTCCGGTGTATTTCCATTTAGGGAATCTACAGGAAGGGGCCAGGTTTGACCAGTTCCGTAACGGGGTAAACCGTGAAATCATCGATGTGGTTCTGCTTGAACAGGAAGACAATCCGGATTTGACTTTGGATGAAGGACTCCTGGAGAGCACGGTTAATACCATCTTCAACACCAGCAGGTGCATGCTCCTGTTAGATGGATTTGACCAGCTTCATACTCAGGACCGTTTCCAGTTTTTTATGGAATCGTTTCTGGAGGATAACGCCTTTCGCAGCAATTTTGTTCTGCTTGCCAGCCATGGATTCAACTTTGGTTCTTTATCCACCGACGCGGTTATTAAGCGTGGAGAGAGTGCGGCATTTCAAATGGCTTTCCAGAAAATTGACCCGAAGGATAGTTTTGCTTATCTGGGAGAAGCCTCTAAAAATTTAAAGATCAAAAACCTGGCTCTATACACCCCGGAACTTTTACAAGTACCCATTTTATTGGGCATGATCCGTGAACTTTCCGAAAACGAAATCCTCGAGGGGTTGAAGAACAGGATGGAGATTTATTCTGCCTGGTTCCGTTTTAAACTGAAATCGGCCAATCCTTCTGCGGATGAAAATTGGGTGGAAGACTGCCTCGACCAACTTTCCGAAATTTCTTACCAATTAATGGTGGAAGGGCGACAACAACGTTTTCTTGATGTAGAGCCGGGTTACGAAAAACCTGTCTTAGAAGGAAAGGCAGTTCTTTTGCACGAAGGAAGTGTTGCAGCCTGGTGGGAAGGAATTTTGCAACAGACGAATCGACGTTGGGAATATTGCCATCCATCGTTTCAGGAGTTTCTGGCAGGTCGGTATTTACAGAATAGTAATTCCTGGAGGGAAATTGTCCGGAAAAACTGTAGGGATGAGAAATGGCACGAGGCCATAAAGATCATGGCCGGAGGTGTTTCCGGAAAAGAACTGTTCGATATTTTAATTGAGGAAGGGGAGGTGATGCTGGCGGGAAACTCGCTGGCCGAGGTGGGCGACCTGCCGAAAGGGCAAGAGTTGCTGATAAAGCAATTGTTGAAATACCAGTGCAAGGAAACGCTTCCTCAGTTTTCCCAGTGCCGGAAGGTGCGTGTCCAAGAGGTGATTCAGTATAACGAGACCGGATACCTGGAAAACTTGCTGAGCCGTTTATTGAAGCGAGAGCACCGCGATAGTAGAATTTTATTCAGCGTGTTCGAACTAATTCTTGCGAAGCATGGACTCGATTTTCATCAGTTGCTGGATACGTTTGATTTTGAATCTCTGAAGAAACTGGACGAGTTTAAGGAGTTTTTTAATGAGGTTGCAAAGTTGGAAAAAGAGGGTAGAGCAACCCTTAAAAAATTCGGGGAAATGGCCACGGTTCCCGAAGGGAAATTTATTTATCAGGAGGAAGTGGATGAGGAGGATCAGGTTGTCCTGAAGGAATTTTCTATCATGAAATTTCCGGTCACCAATGCTTTGTATCAGCAGTTCGATCCGCAACACCAGAACAGGTTTCCTAAATATTCTTTTGATGGTGATCAGCCTGTTATTGGCATCAACTATTATGAGGCGGTTATTTTTGCCCTCTGGATAGGATTGAGGCTGCCCACTGAGCAGGAATGGGAAAAGGCGGCCCGGGGAACAGATGGTAAGACTTATCCTTGGGGAGAGCCAATGGGCTATGAAAAAGGCTTTGCAAACACCTGTGACTTTATGGCATGCAAGACAAACCCGGTCCTGGAATTGGATCAGGGCATGTCTCCCTATGGATGCTACGATATGGCAGGCAACGTCTGGGAATGGTGTATGCAGAAAAATGTCTCCATGCATTCCACTCAGAGGATTGTGCGTGGCGGATCGTGGATGAATTATCTAGTGTATGCCAAATGTGTCTTCAGAAATTCCTTTGACCCCTCCGAGCGGCATTTGGCCGTGGGGCTGAGATGTGTCGAAGCTCCTCAATTTACCGAAATTGAGAGCGACGATATCGATGACCTGTAAAAGCTTTTTTCCTTAAAAAAAGAATAAAAATAGTAAAGAATTCCTAATACAGACGATAAGAGAGAAGTAGCGGGTGAAGACCATAAGAAGTTGAATTTGGTCAGGTTTTTCTTTACAATAACCAGTTAAATTCTGTTATCAAGCTATAATTTGCAATGGGTTTGCCTCTGTTCAGGGGGGTAGGTTCGGGTCTATTGAAGTCCGGATTTGAGGCCGTTTATCAGTGGATCGATGCGTTTTGTCTGGGTTTTTGAAGTTTTGGGCAAATAGAACCCAGAATGGATCTAAAAATTTTTAGTATAATTCCCAATTGGGGGCAATTTTTTTAAATAGAAAATTCCTCCATTTCTTTTTCTACAAGCATAGGAGCGTTGGAATTTGGCTATTACCAAATCCACGAAACGGTTTTTATGTATTGATGATGATCGGACGCTACTGCTGATCGTCAAGCAGATTCTGACCAAGTCTTTTGGCGCGCAAACTCTTGAAGTTTTTCAAGCCTCAACAGGTGAAGAAGGGCTTCAGATAATGCGTGAAATCAAGCCGGATATTATTTTATGCGATATCCATATGCCGGGGATGGATGGGTTTGAGGTCTGCCAGCGTGTGCGGGAATTAAAACTCCGTTCTGCGGTGATACTTATGTCCGCCTACGATGCGGAGCAAGACAACGCGATTAAGGCCAGTGATACAGGGGCAGATGCTTATTTATCCAAGCCCATCAAAAAAGGTGAACTGCTGTTCGTGGTGAACTTTGTCATGCGGGTGGCTCACCTCAATGACACGGTTTTTGAGAAAAACAAGCAGTTGGAAGCGTCTCTGGGACAATTAAAGCAATTCAGCTATCAGGTAAAAATTGAAGGACATACCGACAATATAGATATAAGAACGAAACAGTACCCCTCCAACTGGGAGTTGTCCGCTGCCCGCGCTGCGGAAGTTGCCAGGAAGCTGGTTCGCGCGGGTTTCGACCCAGCTAAATTATCTATCGAAGCTTTTGCGCAATACCGGCCTAAAGTTCCCAATGACTCCCGGCAAGGACGGGCCACCAACCGCAGGATTGAGATTGTGTATCAGCGTGGTAGCATCCGCAAGCATATGGTGAATATTCTACGTCGATAAAACCACTGGGCACGTGGTAACTTTTCATTTGCTTTCATTCCCCGGAATTGAAGTCACCCTTTGATAGATGACAAACACATTCAATATATGCGCAGGGTGCTTGAGCTTGCTCAAAGGGCTCGTGGCAGAACCAGCCCAAACCCTATGGTGGGGGCGGTTGTGGTCAGGCGTGGAAAGGTTGTCGGAGAAGGATATCATTCCCGTGCCGGTCATCCCCATGCCGAAATCGAGGCCTTAAGGCGGGCAGGCAATAAAGCCCGATCCGCCGACCTTTACGTCAACCTGGAGCCGTGTTGCCATTTTGGCCGGACGCCCCCCTGCACCGACGCGATCGTTCAGGCAGGTATCAAAAGGGTATTTGTCGGCATGAAAGATCCCAATAAACAGGTCAGCGGGAAAGGTTTGCGTACACTCAAAGCACAAAGTATTGTAATTGTATCCGGTGTTTTAAAAGAAGAATGCATGAAGCTGAATGAATCGTTTGTAAAAGTCATGAAAACGGGAATGCCATTCGTGATTATGAAAACAGCCATGTCTCTGGATGGAAAAATTGCCGCCCGTTCCGGAGACTCGCGTTGGATTTCAGGGAAGCTGGCACGAAACCATGTTCACAAGATCAGAAACCATGTTGATGCCATCATGGTGGGAACAGAAACCGTTTTAAAAGACAATCCTCGCTTGACTTGCAGGCTTGAAACAGGTTCGGTTAAACATCCCGTCCGTATTATCCTGGATCGAAGAAATAGAATCCCGCTTACGGCAAATGTTTTTAAAAACAGCCGTTCCCAACCAGTCATTTATGTGACTGGGCCCGATATTTCTTCTGCCCGCCAGAAAGCTCTGAGCGCCAGGAAGGTGGAAATTCTAAACAGCAAAATCGGTAAAAACGGATTCCACATCAAGCATCTCCTGAAAAAATTGGCAAATAGAGATATGAACTCTATACTTATTGAAGGCGGTGCCGAACTGAACGCCAGTGTTTTAAAAGCAGGTGTGGTGGATAAGGTTGTTGCATTCATCAGCCCGATATTAATAGGTGGATCCACGGCTCCCGGTTTTCTCGGAGGGCGGGGGGTGATGAAAATGAACAGCGCAATAAAGTTAAAGAATCTTGAAGTGACAAAAATTGGTGAAGATTTAATGGTGGAGGCGACGCCATGTTTAGTGGAATAGTGTTATCGGTAGGAACTATTGGCGAGTATATTCAGAAAAACGAAGGGGCAGTGCTGGTTGTGAATACGGATCTTTCTGGATTTGAGGATGGTGAGAGCATTGCCGTGAACGGCGTTTGCCTTACAGTTGTTGATTCCACTGAGACGACTTTCAAGTTGGATCTTAGTACCGAAACCCTGAGCCGTACCAATTTTAAAAATGCCAAAAAAGGAGACCGGATTAACCTCGAGCGGTCCCTCACCCCTTCGACAAAAATAAGTGGGCATTTTGTCAGTGGACATATAGATCAGGTCGGTGAAATCGTGGACATCGAGGAGAAACCGGGTGAGGTCTTGTTTCGATTCTCCCATCCGGCTAAGCTCAGTCCTTTCATCATGGAAAAAGGTTCCATTGCTATAGATGGCATCAGCCTGACTGTTTTCGATTGTAAGGACAACCGATTCACGGTTTCCATCATTCCTTTTACTTTGAGTCACACGAACCTGAGTTCAAGAAAAATAGGCGATTTAATCAATATTGAATGTGATATGATCGGAAAATACGTATTTAAAGCCTGCGAAACTCTGTTGAATCCGAATGAGAAAAAACCTTCTCTTGATTTTCTTCGGCAGCAGGGCTTTGCGTGATTGAGGAAGTCATGGAAAACGAATTCAGTACTATTGAAGATGCCCTCGAGGATGTCCGGCAAGGAAAAATGATTGTCATCGTGGATGATGAAGATCGGGAAAATGAGGGAGATCTGATGATCGCCGCCGAGAAAGCCACTCCGGAGGTCATAAACTTCATGGCAAAATTTGGGCGCGGGCTGATTTGTCTTACCTTGACGGAAAGCAGGACCCGCGATTTGGGATTGAACATGATGGTTGATGATAACCAGTCTGCTTTTGAAACTCCGTTTACGGTTTCCATTGATGCCAGACAAGGTGTGACGACCGGAATTTCAGCGGCAGACAGGGCGCATACAATTAAAGTTGCGATTGATCCGGATTCCGCTAGAAGCGATCTGGTAAAACCGGGACATATTTTTCCATTACGGGCAAAAAACGGAGGTGTGCTGGTTCGCATGGGGCAGACCGAGGCTTCGGTGGATATGGCGCGTATTGCCGGTTTACAACCCTATGGTGTGATTTGCGAAATCATGAATGATGATGGCACCATGGCACGGGTATCTCACCTGACGCAATTTATAAAAGTGCATGGGTTGAAAATGATCACCACCAAAGACCTAGCCGAATACCGGCTCAAGAAGGAAACGTTAGTAGAAGAGGTTACCTCCACCATTTTGCCGACACCTTCAGGTGAGTTTCGCGCTGTTGTCTTTAAAAATATTTTGAATGACCAGACACATATTGCGCTGGTCAAAGGAGAAATTCAGGAAGATGAACCTACATTGGTCCGGGTTCACTCACAATGTTTGACGGGAGATGTTTTTGGTTCCTACCGGTGCGATTGCGGAGAGCAATTGAAAAAATCCATGGAGATGATTGAACAGGATGGAAAAGGTGTCCTGCTTTACTTGTATCAAGAGGGACGGGGGATAGGAATTGTCAACAAGATGAAAGCCTATGCGTTACAGGATCAGGGAAAAGATACTGTACAGGCTAATGAAGAACTCGGGTTTAAGCCCGATTTGCGGGATTACGGTATCGGTGCCCAGATCCTGCGTAAGTTGGGGCTCGGAAAGATCCGGATCATGACGAACAACCCCAGGAAGATTGTAGGGCTGGAAGGTTATGGCCTGCACTTGGTAGAAAGGGTGCATATTGAAGTCCAGGCTAAAGAGGACAATATAAAATACCTTCGGACCAAACAGAAAAAAATGGGTCATATGTTCCAAAATATTAAATGAATTATTTGAGGGCATCTTTATATATTCGGTAATTTTCTCTGTGGCAACTCGCGACCCTTATTTCATAAGGGTCCCTCGTGGCCAAAAGCATTTTTTAGAGGTGCCCTTGCATGGCTAAATATATAGAAGGGGACCACAATGCGAAAGGGCTCCGTTTTGGCATCGTAGTGAGTCGCTTTAATGACTTTGTGACCAGCAAGCTTCTCAGCGGTGCGCTATCAGCATTCAAGGAGCACGGGGCCGATGAAGAAGACCTGGAAGTGGTCCGGGTTCCCGGAGCGTTTGAAATTCCACAGGCTGCAAAAAAACTTTGCTCCTCCAGAGAGTTCGATGCCATCATCTGTCTGGGAGCAGTGATTAAAGGAGATACCCCGCACTTCGATTTTATTTCGGCTGAAACCAGCCGTGGGGTCGGCCAGATAGGGCTCGAGTTCAATATTCCCGTTTTATTTGGTGTATTGACTACAAACAACCTTGAACAGGCGGTAGCAAGATCGGGTTCCGACTCTTCTAATAAGGGGAGAGAAACGGCTCTAGCGGCTGTTGAAATGGCAAATTTATTCAAGAAAATTTGAGGAAGCTTATGGGAAAGCGGCGTGCCGCCAGGGAACTGGCTTTAAAATTCCTGTATCAGAGCGAATTTAACTCCGATGACTGTGAAGCTCAGATAGAGCAGTTTTGTGAAAGAGCCGATACCCATCATGAAATCACCGAGTTTATGAAAGTGCTGGTCGATAAGGTTTTTTCCCAGTCGGAAGAGGTCGATATTCAGCTTAAAAAATTCAGTGACCACTGGGCGTTGGATCGCATGTCCATGATCGACCGGAACATTTTGCGTCTAGGTATTAGCGAATTATTGTTTGAGGCTTCCACCCCCCCAAAGGTAGTTATTAACGAGGCTGTTGAGATTGCGAAAAAATTTGGATCCGCAGATTCCCCGGATTTTATCAACGGCATTCTCGATAAGGTTTTTAAAGAAACCCTTAAGGATACCTCAACCTTAAAATAAACCGCTATGCGGCCATGCGTTATATTATCTTTTCTGATTTGCACAGCAACCTCGAAGCCCTGAATCAATTCCAAAAAGAGATAGAAACTATCGCTTACGACAAACTGGTTTGCCTGGGGGATATTGTCGGTTATGGAGCCGACCCCAACCCTTGTGTTCAATGGGTAAGGGAAAAGGCGGATTTTACCATTGCGGGAAACCATGATTGGGCCGCTATCGAAAAGACCGATATCACTTATTTTAATTCCTATGCCTATGAATCGTGCCTGTGGACCCGAGAAAAACTGACAGAAGAAAATAAAAATTTTCTAAGGTCGCTTCCTCTGTATCACGACGAGGGAGGGGTGTATTGGGTGCATGCGTCTCCCTTTGAACCGGAGGCCTGGCATTATGTGACTTCAAAAACCGGGGCCAAACGTTATTTCAGACATTTTGACGCCCCCATCTGCTTCGTGGGCCATTCTCACAAGCCCGTTATTCTAGAACAAACAGCGGATGGAGAGGTGAACGATTATGTCTCGGAGTTATGGGATATTGAGCCGGAACACCGTTATATTTTTAATGATGGTAGTTTGGGGCAACCCCGAGACGGAAACCCGGACCCTTCATTCATGATTTATGACTCCGAAGAGAAAACGGTGGAACTCTGCCGCTTTGAATACGACTTGAATTCTGCTCAGGGCAAAATCCGTGAAAATGGTTTGCCTGTTTACCTGGCCGAACGTCTGGCGCAAGGCAGATGATTGTCTTCTTATTTGTAGACGGCTTGACCCTGTGAGGGGGAAATGTTATGCTTAATCGACAAAACTTCAATAAAATTAACTAGTTAAGGTGACTGGGCATTTTTAAGGCCTTGCCATGTTCATGCATCAACATCATTCAAAATTGAGAAACGCGGCGTTTATTGCGGGTTTAGTATTTCTGTGTTTGCAGGTTTCTTCTGTCTGGGCCAGGACCTCTTCCTCGGGAGATCTTTATTATCTGGCGCAGAAATCCTATTACCAGCTCATGGGATCTCCGGATAAACAAAAATTCCGTCACCATTGGAATAAGGTCATTCATAAATTTTCCAAAGTGGTGGAACGTTATCCCCAAAGCCCACAGGCTTATAAAGCCGTTTTTACCATGGCCCGGTTGTACCAAGGATTGAACGGGATTTCCAAAAATGTAAAGGATTTGGACCAGGCTCTCCGTTATTACAAAAAAGTTTCTCATGATTTTTCACCGGGAACGTTGACCGATGATGCGATGTTTGAGTCGGCTAAGATCTATCGTGATAAAAAGGATTTTTCATCTGCCGCAAGTATTCTAAAAATGATTTTTGAGAAGTATCCCAATGGTGATCAGGCAAAGAAGGCCCGCCTGCAATATCAGAAGCTCGCGTCACTCTCTCTGGTGCATAAAACAAAAAAGGTGTCACCACCGCCAGCAAACAAAAAACCGAATGTAGTGAGGAAATCGAAAAGGACTGAACCGGTACAGGTCGCTTTATCCGTGAAACCGGAAAGAAAGAAAGAAAAGAAAAAAATAAGTTCCCGTTCTCCAGGGCTAATCACCAAGCTGAAAAAAAAGGATATAAAAAAAGAGCCCCGGAAAAAAATTGTTGTAGCAACCAAAGCTAAACCGCCGGTTAAAAAAGCGCTTTTTAAAAAGGGCAAAAAAGGCAAGAGGGGCTATCTTTACGCACCTTCTTCTAATAAGGCAAGGAATTCCGCACCATTAATTGTTGTGGATGCGGGCCATGGAGGCAAAGACCATGGAGCGAAAAGTAAAAGGGGAATCCATGAAAAAGATATCAACCTGACCATTGCCCGTCATGTTAAAACCATATTGGTCAACCGGTTCAAATATCGTGTGGTGATGACCCGAAAGGATGATACGTTTATTCCGCTTAAAGAAAGAAGTGAGATTGCCAACAACCGCAACGCGGAACTGTTTGTTTCCATTCATGCCAATGCCGCTAAAAGAAAATCAGCGCATGGTATAGAAACGTATTTTCTTGGGACGACTAATAATGACAGGGCTTTAGCTACCGCCGCTCGGGAAAATGGCGAACTGGTTCATTCTGTCAAGGATGATCAGGTTCAGCAAATTCTTGCAAGCCTCATTACCACCACCAAGATTAATGACTCTTCCCGCCTAGCGGGCACGGTGCAGGATAACCTTTTTCGATCATCCCGGAAAAAGTTTCGGGAATTGAAGAACCTTGGGG
>JAPKCW010000223.1:0-3004 GCA_028822815.1 Nitrospinaceae bacterium
CTTGGAGACAATAAATCTCATCAACAAAAAAAGGAGGTGTGGGAAAATAATAACGAGGTCTCTGCAGGACTGGACAAATGCTACACCACTGATTTATGGACCGCCAAAGCTAAACAAATGATAATGGATGAAACTAAAAATCATCCCAAGCGCCCATTCTTTATGTATTTGGCTTACGATACCCCTCACGCCGCGCTGCAATTGCCTACGGTTGCCTATCCCGATGGAAAAGGGGTGAAGGGCGGACTCAAATGGTTGGGGCAAGCCGGCAAAATGATAAATACGGCAGCGGGAACCATCGATCATTATCGTGATCCCAATTATACGGGTAAGGGTATGACGGATGTAGCCGAAAGATTTGCTACCTCCATCACCCGCATTGATCATTGTGTCGGGGATATTTTGCAAACCCTGAAAGACCTTAATATCGACAAAAACACCATCGTCATATTCTCCTCGGACAATGGCCCGCATAGAGAAGCTTATCTCAAAGGAAAGAGGTGGAGCCCTTCGGTCTTTCAATCCGCCGGCAGATTTAAGGGGTCCAAGGGATCATCCCATGAAGGTGGCCTGCGTGTACCTACCTTTGCGTGGGGGCCTTCAAGAATACAGGCTGGCAAAAAAACAAATGCGCCCTCTCAATTTCATGATTGGATGGCAACCTTTTGCGATTACGCTGGGGTTGATGCGCCCGCAAGAATTGATGGAGTATCCTTAGTCCCAACGCTGAGTCAGGTCGGCAAGCAAAGAAAAGGTGTTGTCTATGTTGAGTTTAATAATCAACAGGGAATATACTTGGACGGATATAAAGGTTTGCGCATGAAAACCACGGATCACGCGGTCGACTTTAATATTTTCAATACTATTGATGATGAACCAGAATCAGAAAACCTCGATGGGACAACGGACGATTTCATTCGCTTACAAAAGAGGATGAAGGATGAAGTGCTAAGGATAAGAATGCCAAATAAGCATGCTAAAAAATCCTATGATGATGAATTTGTGCCCGGACTGAAGATTAGCGAAGATGATTTGAAAAATGGTGTAGTCGTAAAGTCCTACCTTGGAGAATGGAACTGGGTGCCTGAGTTTACTCAAATGACTGCCAAAGCAGAATCCCTGAAAAAAAATATCAATTTAGAACCGCTGCCCGCTAAAAAGAATGCAGGGTTATTATTCTCCGGATACATTCAAATTCCGGAACCGGGAGACTGGACGTTTCACTGTAAGGCGACGGGGGGCGTGATATTTAAAATACACAACAAGTTGGCCATAGATGGGGATTATAAATATGCGGGAACTGAAATCAGTACCACAGTGAAATTAGATAAAGGCATTCACCCCTATCGCTTTTATTACAAGACGTCCACCAACAAACCTGCCCTCAGCCTTCAATGGGAAGGGCCGAATATTGCCAAGAGCTTAATCCCTGCTGATGTGTTTCTTCACCGGAAAGTGATCGGCCTTCAGGGCAGAACTCGAGGAGAAGAAAAGTCTCGCTGATAAAACGGCCACGAAAAGCCGACCTAGCAGTGATTCATTACGAAAAGACAACCATGAGAAACACGGGTCTAAGATCAAGGGTAATTGCGGCTGCCGTGGCCGTGGTTTTAGGTGGCAGTGCTTTCGCGGGTCCGGTTCACAAAGATGCTGACAGCGAACTTCCTAATTTCGTGGTGATCCTTACTGACGATCAAAGTTGGGTGGGGACTTCACTGCAGATTATTCCTAAAAACCCACGTACAAAAAGCGATTATTTCCGGACTCCAAACATTGAGCGGCTCGGAGCCATGGGTATGCGTTTTACACAGGGCTATTCCCCCGCCGCTTCGTGCTGCCCAACCCGGCGGTCGATTCAAACCGGCCAAACACCCGCTCGCCATGAATACCACAAGGACCGTGAAAACTGGACGAACACCTATCTTCGCCAGCTGAATATTACCCGAATGCTTAAGGCGGCCAACTCACGTTATCAAACCGCCCACTTCGGCAAGTGGGATCATCGGTATGACGAAGTATCGCCCCACCAACAGGGTTATGATTTTTCTGATGGCTACACGGGTAACAGAACAGGAGGGGGTAAAGGGTCAGGCGGGCCAGCCGCTTCGCCGGACCCCAAAAGGATCGACACCATTACCGACCAAGCACTTCATTTTATCGATCGCCAACACGCCACCGCCACTCCTTTTTATCTCCAGCTTTCACATTACGCCGTGCACTTGGATATCTTTTACAACCAATCCACTCTGGAAAGGTTTCAAAAAGTCGCACCGGGCCGCAAACATAACATGCCCGAGTTTGCTGCCATGACCGGTGATATGGATGCATCCATCGGACAAATACTTGATAAACTGGTTAAGCTCGACCTCATGGAAAACACCTATGTGTTTTTTCTCTCTGACAATGGCGGACGAACCACCATCCCCAAGGCACCCACGCGAAAGGCCCCGAGGAATGCTCCTCTGCGCGACGGCAAACATTCTTTTTATGAGGGCGGTATTCGCGTACCGTTTATCGTGGCAGGCCCTGGCGTTAAACCCGGCTCAGTTTGCACTCTGCCCGTTACCGGATTGGATATCCTGCCCACCCTAGCTGATCTTACCGATTACAAAGAGCCGTTGCCTTCCAATATTGATGGTGGCTCCATGCGCGCAGTATTACACAATGAGGGAAAAGGCATGATCCAACGTGCCAACCCGTTTCTGGTGTTTCATCAGGCTGTCGATCGCACCGCCATCTCCGCCATTCGACTGGGTGATTTCAAGCTGGTAAAAACCTGGAAGAAGGATCGGCTCGAACTGTTCGACCTATCCAAGGACATATCCGAAGCCAACGATCTATCCCGCCAAAATCCGATGCAAACGGAGAAACTACACTCCTTGCTCAGCGATTTCCTGAAGCAAGTTGGCGCTGAAACGCGGCGGACCAAAAAGAAGTAGGCTTCCTTAAAAACCAATGCAATCATCCTCTTGAAAATGAACTCTATCAAAACGGTTTCACTCCT
>JAPKCW010000224.1:0-2962 GCA_028822815.1 Nitrospinaceae bacterium
TAAACTGGAAATCCATTCCCCTTGCAATGGACTCAATGGAGGGCTGAAACTCGTTCTTCAAATAAATAAAAATGGCTCCCATAAGCCCCAAGGAAATCAAAGAACCGGACAAACCCTGCAATACCCCTTCCAGCAAAAATGGAATTTTGACAAAGCGGGGGGTCGCTCCAATCAACAACATCAATTCAATTTCATCTTGCCTTGAATAAATGGATAGCCGAATGGTATTAGAAATAATCAGAGTTAACCCTAAACTCAGTAATGCTCCAACTCCCAAAAGGAAAACCCGGCAAATAATCATAAACTTTTCAAACCGACCAATCCATTTTTCCCCATACTCCACAGATTCCACACCCGGTTTTCCTCGGATTTTCTCAGCAAACTCACTAATATGCAATGAGCGATCATCGGAGACCTTAAACCGGATTCTGTAAGAAGCCGGTAACGGATTAAAACCCAAGTCCAGCTCCAAACCGGCACCCTCCATTTGCCTTAATTTAAATTCCTGCCAAGCCCTTTCCTTGCTAACCTCTTCCATGGATTGAACTTCTGCATTTAATTTAAACAGGTCTTGCAGGTCGCTTTTCTGTGATGGCGAAATGTCGTCTCCCAGATAAACAACCAACTGGACATGCTGGTTCCAACTTGTCAAAAGTCCATTCAAATTAAAAAATACGATAAGGAAAAGCCCTAAAATACCAATCGAAATGGCAATAGTCATGACAGAAATCAGGAAGGTTTGCTTATTAGCGCGAATATTTGAAATCGTTGTCCTGAGACCGATTAACAAAGCATGAATTGCTGAGCTCATGATGAGACAACCTTTCCACGATTCAAAACAATCACTCGATGCTTTCCCGGCTTCAATATCTCCTGGCTATGAGTTGCAAACACAATGGTCGCCCCATTCTGATTCATTTCTTCAAAGAGCTTTAAAATCTCGATGGAAATTTCCTGATCCAGATTCCCGGTGGGCTCATCTGCCAAAATGATAGGAGGGATGTTAACCATTGCCCGGGCAATAGCTACACGCTGTTGCTCCCCTCCAGAAAGCTGGGGAGGGAAAGAATCTTTTTTGGGTGTGAGCCCTACATTTTTCAAGGCTTCCCATGTTTTAAATTTAATCGTTTTTCTGTCACGGTTTGTTACTTCCTGGGCAAACGCAACATTTTCAAAAACGGTTTTATTGGGAAGAAGTTTATAGTCTTGGAAGATTACACCAATGGAACGTCTTAAAGTATGGATATTTCCAGCATCCAACCTCCCAACATTGATTCCCTGTACCAAAACCTGGCCCTCATCAAAACACTCCCACCCAAAAAGGATTTTCAGAACGGTGGTCTTCCCCGCTCCACTTGGGCCAGTTAAAAATACAAATTCTCCCTTAGCAATTCTGAGCGAGACATCATCTAGTGCTGGTTTACCACTGCCATAGTTTTTAACAACATTGAATAACTGGATCATGCCGGAATATATTCGAGAGTTAGATGAGCAGAATATGAAGAAATAAAAAACGTGGCGTCAGACTAAAAGTTTTTGTCTTTTTAGGGGATCTCTAATTACCAAGAAATTCCTCGTGCTCGTCAGCCAGAATAAAATCCGCACCGAAGATATCTTTTGTAGCGTATTCCCTGGGAAGCATTGAAATCATGCCGGAACCATAAAACTGTTTTATCTGGTCATCAGATAAAAGGTCAAGATTAATATAGGTTTTTATAATCAGGCGGTCTTCAATTAAATCATAGGCAAAAATCCCATCTGGACATGCCAGAAACCCATCATTTTCGCCATAAGAAGACAGGGCTTTACCGAAAAACGCATCCAACTTGATAACGCAATTTTCCTGGGCCTGCGTTCTTTCGCTAAAACGATCCACACAATGCGAGGTATAAAATACCTGAGGGTGAGAAAAAGATTTAATCAGTTTCCCTTTCTCGGTCGATTCTGTCTCTACAGGGGAAACCACTGAACAAAAACCATTTTTGGAAAAATCAATCAACACCAGCACATTTTTTCCAAACCGTTTAGCGATTTTGCACGTCACCTCATCTATAAATTTATGTCTCTTTCGAAGAGAAATTTTAGCGTTACTTTTGAATTTTTTCTTAAACTCTGTTTTTAGAAAATTTTCTATTTGCGCTTTTTTAAAACTAAAATGTCTATCGTTACCCATTGCTCTTTTTTTATCAATAATTCTTATGAATAATTATACAATATAGGAAAGACCAGTAAAAGCAAAGATTTCCATAACTAATTGTATTTATAAGGGGCTATGTTAAAATAGGTTATGAACCCGACACCACGTATATTTTTGATGCTCCTCGGTGCTACCCTCTTGTTTCACACCACTTTGAACTATATGGAGGAGAATATCGAGGATTTTGAAACCGTTCCGCTTCCCCCAAAAAAAATCAAGAAGATCAGCACCAGAAATCCCATTATCCAGGTTAATGCTAAAGATAGAGGTTCCTGGACATTAGTGGAGTTTGCCACAGGAAAGACCCAGAAAATTTCTGAAGTAGAAGCAGAAACAAATAAGTTGAGTCAGGTTTCCTGGGATCTTGCTTTCAGCCGGACAAAAATCATCTCCAATGGCGGAAAAACTAACCCATCGGGGAAAACCGGAATTATCAATCTGGGGCCGGTTGACTTTGATAATATTAAAACCACTCCAGAAACCGGTTATGTCCAAGATAACCGCTCGCTGGGCAACCTAATCAATAAAGAATTGGCAGGCTGGTACAATTACCGTACCCGGACCCATAATATCGAATCCAAGAGAAATGTTTATGCTTTAAAATTAAACAATGGCATCTTCATGAAAATGAGGATCCTAAACTACTATTGCGCCCAAACAGAAGATACCTGCCGTTCCATGCTGTGTACCCGTGAGGAAGCGGCTTGCCTCACGATTGAATATATATTGACTGAGCCAGGTTCCAACACATTTGTACCTCCAGAC
>JAPKCW010000225.1:0-2960 GCA_028822815.1 Nitrospinaceae bacterium
CCAGAGGATGGCCGGTAATATAAAACCCAATACTTTCCCTTTCTAACTTGAGCCTATCCGCATCGCTCCATTCTTCAACGGTGACGTCAGATTGTTTCTCTTCCTCAACATCGAACGAATCGAACATGTTGGACTGTCCCAACTGCTCGTCTCTTTGTTTACCCTGCCCCCGCTCCATACAGGCTGGCAATTCCTTCATCATCCCTGCCCGGCTTCGTCCCAAGGAGTCGCAGGCACCGCTTTTGATCAAACCTTCAAAAACCCGCTTGTTGACCAACTGCATATCCACATTCTCACATAATTGTTCCATTGATGTGAACTGACCCAGCCCTTGCCTGGCCTCGATAATATTATCGATGGCTTTGCCTCCGACATTTTTAATGGCACCTAAACCAAAGACCAGCTTATTGTCGGATACTGAGAAGCTTCGCTGGCTCAGGTTCACATCCGGGGGTTGCACGGTAATTTTCATTTCCCGGCAATCGTGGATATAGCGCAACACCTTATCCGTGTTATCCATATCACTGGTGATCAAGGCACCAAAAAATTCCAGAGGGTAATGAGCTTTCAGATACGCCGTCTGATAAGAGATCTGTGAATACGCCGTACTATGCGATTTATTGAATCCATATCCAGCAAACTTTTCCATCAGGTCAAAAATCTTTTTAGATTTTTTTCCATCGACCTTTTTTTCCTGCGACCCTGTCATAAACTTTTCGCGCTGGGCGGCCATCTCCTCCGCTTTCTTCTTGCCCATGGCCCTTCGCAGCAAGTCTGCATCGCCCATGCTGAACCCAGCCAACACACTGGCGATTTTCATTACCTGTTCCTGATACAAAATGACTCCATGCGTTTCCTTGAGAATAGACTCCAACTGCGGCAGGTCATATTTTTCCTCCATCGTTCCATGCTTGCGCTTGACATAATCATCAACCATGCCGCTTTCCAAAGGACCCGGCCGGTACATAGCCAAAAGCGCAATGATGTCCTCAAAATCGTCCGGCTTTAATTTTTTAAGCAGGTCGCGCATGCCCGAACTTTCCAGTTGAAAGACCCCTAGCGTTTTTGCATCGCAAAGGAGTTTAAAGGTAGCAGGATCATCCAGGGGAATAGCACCAATGTCCAACTCGACATTTTGAGACTGTTTAATCATCTTTAAGGCATTGTCAATCACCGTCAGAGTTCTCAACCCTAGAAAATCCATCTTCAGCAGGCCCAGCATTTCCACACTGCCCATAGCATACTGAGTCACCACATCGTCGTTACCGCCTTTATAAAGCGGACAAAACTCTGTAAGGGCTTTGGATGAAATGACCACACCCGCTGCGTGAGTCGAGCAGTGACGCTGTAAACCTTCCAGATTTTTTGCGATATTCAGCAGTTCATCTACATTTGTGTTTTCCTTGCGCAATTTGTCAAATTGCTTTTCTTCCTTGAACGCATCATTAAGAGTGATGTTCAGCTTGTTGGGAACCAGTTTTGCCAACTTATCGACCTCGCCATAGGGCATATCCAAAACCCGCCCAACATCGCGGATGACGCCCTTTGCGTTCATACTGCCAAATGTGATGATCTGGGTGACGTTCTGGTTGCCGCCATATTTTTCGGTGACATATTTGATCACCTCGTCCCGCCCATCCATGCAGAAATCGATATCAATATCCGGCATGCTGACCCGCTCAGGATTCAGGAACCGTTCAAACAGCAAGCCGTATTGCAGAGGATCAATATCGGTAATTTCGAGGGCATAAGCCACCACACTGCCCGCCGCAGAACCGCGACCAGGCCCGACCGGAATGCCATTTTTCTTGGCGTAGTGAATGAAATCCCACACGATGAGAAAATAGCCGGGATACCCCATCTTATTGATAATCCCCAGTTCCCGGTCCAACCTCTTTTCATAAATTTCCCGGTCAAATTCAATCTTCCGCCCCGCCAGTTCGCTAAACCTCTTTTTCAAACCTTCACGGGAGCGTTCATCAAGATAAGTCTCGAGGGTATAAGATTCCGGGATGGGGTATTCCGGTAAGTTGAGCTTGCCAAACTCCAGCTCCAGTTCACACCGCTCGGCAATTTTCAAGGTATTCTCAATCGCCTCGGGGGTCTCCTTGAACAGGGCGATCATTTCTTTTGGCGATTTGAAATAGAACTCATCTGCGGGATACTGCATGCGGTAAGGGTCGCTGATGGTTTTTCCCGTTTGAAGGCACAACAAAATTTCATGCGCCCGGAAGTCCTCCCGGTCAATATAGTGACAATTGTTGGTGGCCACCACCGGGAGCCCCAGCTTTTTACCGATGCCGATGATTTCCTTGTTGATCCTGTCCTGGTTTTCCAGTTGGTGGTTTTGCAGTTCGAGAAAAAAGTTATCCTCGCCCATGATCTCCGCATACTGGGCGGCCACCTTGATCGCACGAGGAACATTCTCCCGGTTCACGTTATGGGCGACCTCCCCACGAACACAGGAACTCAAGGCAATCAAGCCTTCCGAATATTCCGCTAACAGTTCCTTGTCGATGCGCGGCTTGTAATAGAACCCTTCCAGATATCCTTTGGTCACCAGCTTCAAAAGGTTTTTATAACCCTTTTCATTTTCAGAAAGAAGAATGAGGTGGTAAGACGCGTCACGGAGATTGTCCTTGGAGGTTTTTTCGTGGCGGCTCTCAGGTGCGACATACACTTCGCACCCGATAATCGGCTTGATGCCATGTTTTCTGGCGGCGTTATAAAATTCCACCGCCCCGAACATGTTGCCATGGTCGGTCATTGCGACAGCAGGCATGCCAAACTCTTGCGCCCTTTTAAACAAGGCAGAATGTCGGATCGAAGAGTCCAGCAAACTATAAGAAGTGTGCAGGTGAAGATGTACGAAATTGGCGGGATCCATAACACCACTAAATACCAGTTTGCCGACCTTAAATCAACAACCTAAAAATCTTTATTTTAAGAGATTTTAATCT
>JAPKCW010000226.1:0-2949 GCA_028822815.1 Nitrospinaceae bacterium
GCATTGAACATTCCAGGATCATCAGATCTGCTTCCCTTCCCAAGTCAATCATCCCATCGCAATAATCTGTGTCCCCGGAAACCACCAGAGATTTTCCATTGGCAAACTCAAACCGGTAGCCACGGCTCATTTCTATATGTTTCACTTTTTTTGAAGTAACGATCAGTCCGCCATAAGGTTTTGTTTCCTCATCCTGCTCGAATATCTCCACTTTATAGGTAGTAGGTATCAACCAGCTTTTGTAGGCCTGCATGAGGGTATCAAAAAATCGTTTGAAGCCCGGACCTGCAATTATTTCTAGGTCTTTTATTCTCGGGTCCTTCGGGTATCTCGAGGCAAAAAGAAAAGGAACTAAATCACAAATATGGTCAGGGTGATTGTGGGTAAAATAGATGCGGTCTATATCGTGATAGGTAAGCCCTTTTGTAAGCAAGTTGTGCATTGACCCATAACCAAAGTCAACCATAGAGCAGGTATTTTTATATTCAATAAGAACCCCGGATGAATTTCTTTTATTCGAGGGCACCATTGTACCCGAGCCCATGATAGTAACTTTCATACAAAATACCTGGCAGGAAAGATGGTCATAGTCTTATCTCAGGATAATGTATAACTATGCGTAGAACATCATTGTAACGAACTTCTTGGAACCCTGTTAGTGAGTAGGATGGAAAATACCAAAAGAACTGGTATAACCGTGAAGAAACGTGGTTTTCCCTACTGGCCCAATTTCACCGTTGCAAAAAAATCCGCCAAGTGGAATATCCCCGAGTTGGTCACGGAACATGTCAGAGTCGTGATTGGGTTTTCCATACAAATATTGACCGCGACCCAGACAAGAGAACAACAAAGCTCCCGCGGCTTTCTTCGAATGTTCCTTAGCCTTGTAACGGTTTAGTACCAGCCTTAAATCTTCTGAAGACATATCCTTATCTCGCAGGTGAAACTGAACCAATTGCCCTTCACGTAACATGGCCCCTACCTGTACCCCTCCCGATTCTTTATCGGCCCCCATGATATTGCGTATCAGGAAATCTCCCTGTTGAGGATTATCTTTAAGCGGATCCATCTCGATCCCCAAAAATAACGATGTCTGTACCAGACGCCGATCGTTTTCGTCTAATTCTTCATATACTTTTTGTAATAGGTCAAGAGGTGGCTGCCCGTCCATTTCGGTAAGAAGGGTTCCATTACATTTAGAAATCTTAACTGGTTCTCCAATCGGACGGCATCCTTGCGCAACAATAGTATCCATACCAATATTTCCGCTTAGCGCCACACCAACCAACCCGCTACGATGAATCTTATCATCAAGGTAAAGCGCGTTTTCTCCCTGCATTTGAGCCCCACTGGCCAATCCTCCTACCTTACTACTGTTGGGATAGGCAAAGTCGACTCCTGAAAGAAACTCCTCGCCGCGAAACGAAAAAGGGTCGGCAAGGAAAATAAAATTTTGTTTTTTTTCTGCACTAACTCCCAGCCATTCTCGCCAAACATCAGGTGCCGTATCCTGATCCGGCAAGGTCGTTGTATCAGAACAAATATTCTTAATTTCAACATCCGGCAAACTTGCGCAGGTTATGCTAAACGCAGGCTGTTGTTCTGCTTCCCTTCCACCTCCAACAATTCCACCACCAGAACAACCCAGAAAACGCCCTGGGTCTATACGTTCACGAATTAATTTAGGGATTTCGTTATATTTATCCTTGAATTGGGGTGACACAAAAATAACGGTAAGATGAACCGAATCTCCTCCCATTTGGCTGCGGATGGCTTCTATGGATTCATCAACACACGCTTCAATATTATCCTTAGTCGATAAATGGGACGCCCACTTCATATACTCTCCTAAATAAATTTTAAGAATTAAATTTTTAGCTGCTGACTTGTTAGATGCTGAACCTATGTATTGGTTTTATTTGCTAGAAATTCTATTGCCTCTTTTGCCGCGTTCATTCCATCTCGAATACAGTCGGGGATACCTATTCCTGTGTATGCACTTCCTGTAACAAAAAGACCTGGAAAGGATTGGAGCTCTTCTCGAATCGATTTGATCAGCGAGGCATGCCCTACTTGGTATTGCACATTCGATTTTTTATATTTGAATACTTTCAGAAATACTGGCTCGCAATCGATTCCCATGAGATCAAGAAGTTCCTCTCGAACCATGGTAGCTATTGCGTCTTCATCCAGTTCAGCCAATTCTTCCCGCATCGCTCCACCCACAAAACACCTCAGCATGACATGTTTTTCCGGAACCCTTTCAGGAAATTTCGAAGAAGTCCACGTACATGCCAGAATGCGTTTCCCTTCTTTCTTGGGTACGACAAACCCAAATCCATCGAGCGAATGCGGAAAACCTTCTTTTTTATACGCAATGGAAACGGTGGCCGTTGAAACATATCGAATCCGATTGAGCAAACTGGCTACCTTGGGGGAAGTCTGCTCTATAAGATGCGCTGAAATTTTTGCCGGTGTAGCCAATATGACGGCGTCTGCATTAATGAAACTCCCATCATTGAGGGTCAATCTCCAGCCCTCCTCAGCACGAGAAAGGTCCATTCCCTTGGTTTCTGCTCGAAAGGTAATATTAGTTGCTTTTTCTACCAGCGTTTCTACCATTTCATCCAATCCATTTTTAAGCGTCATAAAAAGTGAGAACGGTTGTTTGCTCTTTGGTACCTTGGTCTGGTGGGTCATCTGGTGGCGTTTCCGCGCCAGCATCCCTAGGATAAGAGAACGATACTTTTGTTCTGTTTGGACAAACATCGGGAAAGTACTGTTGATGCTCATAAGCTCCGGGTCTGAGGCATATATCCCTGCCAACATAGGCTCTGCCATTTTCTCAAGTGCCTCTTTGCCCATTCGCCTTCTCACGAATGATGCAAGACTTTCATCATCATTGGTTTTCTATTTTGGAATATATAAATCCATTCACATCCGAATTTT
>JAPKCW010000037.1:0-13306 GCA_028822815.1 Nitrospinaceae bacterium
TGGCCCCACGCCGAGTGGCTAGAGTCCTGCGGATTCAAAAGAGTCGCTGACATTTCTGATGCGCAATTTGCGCCGAAGTGCCGCAAAACCCGCCGAGGCTTTTTTCCCAAGACCTGACCGATAAACCGGAGTCACCGCAAGCCGGGCCTGGAGCGGATCTTGCGTAAAAAACCGGGTGTCGAGCGGACTCAAAAAACGGCATGTGGGATACAACCATTTTAACGGCAAACGGTTGCGTTGGATCGCTTTGTCCATATGTTCGGCCAGTTCCACCAGTTCACGGTATCCGTCCGGATTTTCAGTGCTGTCACGTTGCAGGAAGATCAAAGGAATGACTCCCAAGTCTGCCAGCCGGTCAATGCCTTCCTTACTATGCGGATGGGACTCCGGCCTCAAAACCAAATCAGTCCAGACCGTACCAAGCGGAAAAATTCCTGCGGCATATTCCAAAGCAGAATGAACTTGTTTTGCGGTCATTGCCCTTTTCGACTTGATCGTTCCGGAAAAACCACCTAGTGGAAAATCAATGATGTCGAATCCGGACGCATACATGAGGTCAATGGTACTATGGTCCAAAGGGGGAAACCCTTTAAGCGCAACAAAAGTATTAAACCGTTTTTTGATCGCCTCCACCAAAGGTGCAAGTCGACTGAACCCCCGATCAGCCTCATCGCTGAAGTCCATGTTCACTTGCACCAGGTCTACGGAACCTTCTTCGAAAGCCGACTGGATGACAGCAAGAATGGCTTCGACCGGCATGCTCAGTTTTTTTCCCCGGCCAATAGCGCGGAGAAAAATATTCAGGCAATACCCATCGAGGCAGATGTTTTCCGAAACCGGAGTGCGTTGCCTCAACTGTCGTTTAAGAAATTCCGGAACCGCGATGATGCCTACTTCAATCTCGCCTTCCCTCATATGGAGCCTCAACCGGTCTTCATGGTAAACCAGTTTTGGCCCGTCCTGCCCCGGTGCATTCAGGTTTGCCTTGACGATAAAGTCTTCCGCCAGAGCAAGGGTGACCTCTTCGCCTGGCTCGCCGGAACACAGCCCGCTCGAGACCTCTGTAAGCCCCTGCAGTAAAGCCGGAATCGTAAGCCCTCTCTGGATCAAACCCAGTTTTATTTGTCCGTGATAAATTTTATCCATAGCCATCATCGATCCAGAATCTTCTGGTGGATACCGCCAAATCCGCCAGATGACATGACCAGCACTACATCGCCGTTTTCAGCATTTTCAGCTATAAAGGCGACAATGTCATCCACTTCCGCAATAAAGTTGGCGTTGCCTCCCTTTTGCCGAATGAGGCCCACCACCCGTTCCGGGTCCAGCCTGTCCTCTTCTTTTATTTTTTCAGGCGCAAATAAACCGGCAAAAACAACCCGATCCGCTGCGAGAAAACTATCCGGAAAATCCTGTTCAAACACCTTTCGTTTGGAGGTGGCCGACCGGGGTTCAAATACGGCCCACAGCCTTTGCCCCGGATAAGCTTCTTTCACCGCTTCCAAGGTTGACCGAATGGCAGTTGGGTGATGAGCAAAATCGTCCAGCACCGTTACGCCGTTTGTAACCCCGACAACCTCTTGCCGCCTTTTGATACCTTGAAAAGATTTAAAGGCAGAGTTTATTTCATCGGCCGTCAAGCCTAATCCTATACAAAGAGCCGCCACCGCCGTCGCATTTTCCACATTATGCCGGCCAATCATGGCCAACTGAAAATCTGCTTTCTTCCCACCTTGATAGGACAGGGAAAAACAACCGTATCCGCCTTCAAACCGGTAATCTCCAATTCGCCAATCCGCCCCATCAAGATAGCCATAAGTCTCAACCCTGCAAACGGCTTCTCCCAACACATCCTGAATATTTGTGTCTCCGTATTTAACCAGTATAACTCCTTCAGGGCGAATCAGGTCCACATACTTGCGGAAAGCGTCTTTAATCTGGTCCAGATCTTTAAAAATGTCGACATGGTCGAACTCGATGCCGGTCAGTATCGAAATATCGGGACGGTAATGCAGGAATTTGGGTCCTTTATCGAAGAAAGCGCTGTCATACTCATCGCCTTCCGTCACAAAATAATCTCCCTCAGGCACCTGATGGTTGTTGTTAAAATTTTTCAACCAGCCGCCGACCATGAAACCGGGTTTTCTTCCAGATGCATGAAGCACCCAACTCAAAAGGGACGCGGTGGTGGTTTTGCCGTGCGTCCCAGTCACCACCAGGGATTTTCGGCCTTCCAGGAAAAAACGGGACAACGCCTCAGGGAAAGATGTGTAGTCCAATCCGGCTTCCAACACCGCTTGCACTTCTTCGTTGGTTTTGGAAACCGCGTTGCCAACAATGACCAGGTCAATATCTCCCGTAATATTTTCCTTTTGGTAACCAGGCAGAACAGAAATTCCCGCGTTTTCCAGAAGCACACTCATAGGTGGATAGATATGGGCATCGGACCCCGACACCTTGTAACCCTCCCCTTTCAACAACCCGGCCAAGGCCGCCATGCCGGTGCCGCAGATTGCTATAAGGTAAATGTTTTTAATGTCTTTCATAGAAAGGAGGCATTGTAGAAACAACCCCTGGCAAAGTCAACCGGATGGCATGCCTGCAAGGGCAGCATTCATTCAGGGAATAGTTAATAGAACAAATCCTTGAGTTCTGAGAGGTGGTCGATGCAACAATCGGGGTTGGCAGAGGCAATCTCTTTTGGGTTCCCAAATCCGTAGTTAACAATACAAGTATAAACCCCGGCGCGTTTGCCCGTCTCAATATCTACCGGGCTGTCGCCTACCAACACCGCCATTTCAGGAGAACATTGGAAACGGTCCAGCAAATGGAGCAATCCTTCCGGATCGGGTTTTTTGGACTCCACGCTGTCACCGCCAAGAATTGCGTCGAAGTAGTCCAGGCTTTTCAGGGACTCTAGAATGCGTCGCACAAAATCTTCAGGTTTGTTGGAGCAGATCGCCTGCTTCTTGTCACGGAAATGATCAAGTATTTCGCGGCCTGAAGGATAGAACCGGGTATGGTTCATCAGGTTTTCCGAGTAATGTCTGCGGAACAATTCTACAGCACGAGGGAGGTCCGTATAACCCGTGCCGTCTATCGACTGGGCCATCAACCTCTCGACTCCCTTGCCGACATATTTGCGGATCGTTGCACGGCTCAGGGTTCTTAACCCCAGTTCATTCAAGGAAAGGTTGACCGCATCGGCAATGTCGAAAAGGGTATCGACCAAAGTGCCGTCAAAATCGTAGACAATGAGAGAAATTTTTCGTGCCACTAGCCCCTTAGCAGGGGAGGCAGATAGCGATGACTCGTTAAGCCGAGTTAACCTATTATTCGCCATAGAAAACCATTGTGAGTCGGCCCCACGCCTAGTGGCCGCTAGTAGCTGGATTCGTAGCGATAGGCTTTGACGATATTTTTATCGTCAAATAAAATGACCAGCCCTTTCGATTGCCCTTCACCGATTGCCTGCCAGGTGTCGAGTTGATAGGTCCACATGGTGTGGTTGTTTTCTGTCCCTTCTTTATAGGGCACCCCAAACCAGTCCAGGATTTCAATCTGGGTAGTCACATTATTTTGAATGTTTTTGACTTTAGAGCTGTCAAAATTTTTCCCGACCGTACCACAACCGACCACAAGTGGAAGCAGGCAAAGGGCCAGGAGGAAAACGCGTACGAATTTCATGGGTTCCTCCTCCATTTCAGATAATGCTGGGTGAAGAGGAGTGTAACAAATCTTCAGCCAAAAGCAATTTTTAGAGATGCCCAAAAAGATGCCCCGATCAAGAAGGGCTATAAGGGTGATGCTTGCGGTATTCGGTGAGGATACTTTCAATCCGCGTGTGGGAATGGGTCGGTAGTCGTCCTCCGATATGGGAAACCACCTGCGCCGCACAATAGGAACCGATGATGGCCGAGTCTTTCAATGAGCGGTCATTGATCAAACCATAGAGGGCTCCGGCCGCATAAAGATCTCCGGCTCCAGTGGTATCCACCGCCTCGACGGGAATGGTACCGACCTGCACCGGGTCATGGCCGCTTTTTCCGGCAAGGGACCCCTTGGACCCCAGAGTCAGAAACAGGGTATCCACTAATGCCAATAGTTTGTCAAACGCCTTTCGCGAATCGGTTTCTCCGGTCATGGCCTGGGCTTCCACTTCATTGCAAAAAAGAATATCAACGTTCCACTGGATAAAGTCCAGCAGGCTGTCTTTGAAGGAATTGACCACAAACGCGTCACTCAAAGTGAAAGCCACGGGGATGCCCTGCTTTTTAGCGACCTGCGCCATATGGAGCCCGGCCTCGCGGGTTTCGTCCCCGGTCCACAAATAGCCTTCCACATAAACTGCTTTGGCATTTTGGATGAGGGTTGCATCTACATTGTCGGTATGAAGCAATGAAGAGACGCCGAGGTTCGTCAGCATCGTGCGTTCGGCATCCGGAGTGATGAGGATCACGCAGGTGCCAGTACCCCCATCATCGGAACCGGGTCCACAGAACCCAACCCCGCAGGACTGCATGTCTTCCGTGTAATGTTTCCCGTTATCATCGTTTGCCACACGGCCCAGATAATAGGACTTAGCCCCCAGAATACTGGCGCCATGAATGGTATTGGCGGCGGAACCTCCGGATGAAAGTTTCTGCGGCTTTGCCTGCAGGGTTTTTAAAATTTTTCCCTGCTCGACTGCGGAGGTAAGGGTCATGCCGCCTTTGGTCACCGATATTTCTTTTATAAAAGCGTCATCAACCTGAACTTCAATATCAACCAGCGCATTCCCAATTCCTACCAGATCATAATTCATATTTAATATTTTTTGGGGTTTACAAAGAACCTTTTAAGAAGCGGAAATTTATTCCGTTTCGAGTTTGACAAACATTCTATAAGTGAGGAAGCCAAAAAGTGAAACTCCGGCTATAAAAAAAGCGGCTCCCGATGCCTGGGCGATCAGGGCTATAGATTCTTTCGCCGCACCGGTTGACCCCATTCCCGGAGCCAGGAACCCAGCCGACATCCAGAAGACCCCGTACCCCAGACTGCCCAGTCCGCTGAGCAAGGAGATCCCCATTTGTGCACGAGCAGGAAAACTCAACCAAGCCACCAGCAGCGAAAACGCGATACTGATGACACCCATGGTCTGCGAATGCAGATGGGCACGCTTCATATAAACCCATGATTTTTTTACCACCTTGTCGGCCTTGGCCTGGTCGTCTCCATAAACCCCAGATAGTACCTTTTCGGCACTGCCTTTCAATATCCCCTTTATGTCGTCTTCACAACAACCGAACGACAACCCCAGCGATCCTCCAAACAGGATAGCCACCATAGCGACCAAAACTCCGTATTTGACATGCGAAAATTCCATCATTGTCTCGCCTTAAATTTTTGTTTAACACTACCCGCTTGGGCCAGAGTCGCCAATATACCGGGATTTGTCAATTGTAAATTTATTTTTAACAGAGTAGAATTTCTCCTGATGAAAAGTGTCCACCATAAAATCATAACAATTGTTGCCCTGCATGTGCTCTGTTTCCTTTTGGCGGCCCCCCTTCCCGCAAGCGCAGAAACTTATGAAAAGGGTGTTCTGTTATTCCAAAAGAAAATCAAGAAAATCCTTTCCAACTCCTGCCTGCGAAAAAATAATTTTGGAATCAAAATTTACTCGCTGGACCGTGGTGAATCCCTTTTCGAATTACGCGCCAAAAAGAGTTTCGTTCCCGCATCGAATTTAAAAATTCTCACCACCGCTGTCGCCCTTGAAACCCTTGGCCCTAATTACCGATTTCCCACACGGCTTTATACAGATGGCACATTGAAAGGTGAAGTGTTAGACGGCAACCTTTATATCAAGGGTTATGGGGACCCAAAATTTGTCACCGAACAAATGTGGCTACTGGTCAACAAGTTGAAAAATCTTCCGGTAAAAAAAATCACCGGGAATATTATTGGCGACGATTCTTTTTTTGATAACCAGAAAAGGGTGAAGACCTGGATCAAAAATCCCGGTGCGGAGGCCTATGAGGCTCCGCTGGGGGCACTGTCTTTCAATTTCAACACGGTTCAGGCCGATGTGAGCCCCGGCCCGAGGGCGGGAAGCAGGCCAAAAATCGTTATCGAGCCAGATATCGAATACATCACACTCAACAACCAGGCCAGAACCCTCAAACCCGGCAGGCGAAACCGGCTGATCGTCAATCGAGTGGACCGAAATGGATTTGATGAAATCACAGTTTCAGGAGGAATCCGGTTGGACCAGGCCCGTGCCCGGTATTTCTTAAATATTACCGACCCCACTCAATATACTCTGAGCACACTGAAAAAATATCTGGGGCATGTGGGCATCGAGTTCCAGGGCGAAATTGAAAAAGCAGTGGTTCCTGAAACGGCAATAGAATTATTAACTCACGAGTCAGAACCTCTTACGCTGGCACTCCAGGGTCTCAATAAATTCAGCAACAATTTTGTGGCAGAGCAGATTTTAAAAACCATCGGTGCCGAGAAGTATGGATCACCTGGCACAACCCTGAAAGGCCTTAAAACCTTTGAAGACTACCTGATGGAGCTGGGATATCCTCCCGATCAATATAAAGTTCTGGATGGTTCCGGCTTATCCCGGCAGAACCGGTTGTCTCCGCAAATAATCGTCGATATCCTTCGCTACGTCAAAAACGATCTGGGAGTGTATCCTGAATTTGTCTCCGCGCTTGGAGTAATGGGTGTGGATGGGAATGTAAAAAGCCGGATGAGAGGCGTGAAAAGCTCGGCCCGGGCTCGAGTCAAAACAGGAACCCTGAATTTTGTCAGTGCGCTTTCCGGTTATTTTCAATCCAGAGACGGGGAAACTTTTGCTTTCTCGATTTTGATGAACAGCCTGAAATGCTCCAATGGCAGAATCAAAAGACTACAGGACCAAATCATCCGAGAGGGATTACACTTCCAGCGTATTCCTACAGGTAGTGTCATTTCCGGCGAACGGGGAAACCCTTCTTAATAGCGGTGTCTCGTCTGATTGTCAGCCAAAAATCTTGCGGTTTTCTTTACGGTCATTTTCCAGGATTTTATTCCAATCCCTTTTCACGTGGGGGGAAGCCTGAAAATCCTCATAAATAGATTTCGCCAGTTCCATGCGGTCAATGCCTTCTGGCGCCACTTGAATATCCAACTGTGCCAGAGCCATGTCAAAATCCCGATCCAGCAAGGACGCGGAATCCATGCCACACTCTTTCAGCGCTTGGCGAACGGTCGCAGGGTCCTGGCCAAAACGTCGCGCAACCTCATTGAGATTGGCAGGCTTGTATTCCTTTTTAGGGCCGATGCCCAAATGATAGGCGCAAAACAGGTTGAAAGGATCCAGGTTCCCAGTTAAAGGTTTTTCCGATACAGACGGATTCTTAACCGCAACATCAACAGATTGCCGCGAAGACGAAGTTCTTCCATTCGGCCGACCCGATCTTTCCCGATGAGGAAATTTTCCCCCACCCTGATCATTCGCATTACTGCCATGGTTGCGTTTTTGCCGGTAAGGATTCTTGGAGTTTTGAGAATTTCGGTTATTAGTTCCGCCTGACCTGTTCTTGTTGGCTGTTGTCGTGAGGTGAGAGGTCAAAGCCTGGGAAGTAGCAGCATTAGAAGAAACCCATGGATGGATTCCTCCTTTTCTGGTCCCAGAATTTTGATTTTGATTTTGATTTTGATTTTGATTTTGATTTCTTCCGGATGGGTTTCCCTGACGGTTATTAGACCTCCTCGGGTTGCCCCCGCTTTTCCGGAATGAGCCTGTTCTTTTCAAAACGGTACTCCTTTAAAAATGGTGTGCAGTGTCATGATTGTTATCATCCTTTTTGTTTTTGGGTAATGTCTATCAATTTTTTAAATGGTTGGATGTCAAATGCTCGAGTTCATCCACTAACGTGGAAAATTTTGCCAATGCGGTTCGAACCGGTTCGGGTGAAAGCATATCCACCCCCGCCGATTTCAAAAGATCTATTGGATATTTCGAGCCCCCTGATTTTAAAAAACCCAAGTAGTCGTTCAACTCCGCCTCTCCCCCGGAAAGAACCCGGTCGGACAAGGCATAAGCAGCGGAAATTCCTGTGGCATATTTATAAACATAGAAACTGAAATAAAAATGCGGGATGCGAAAACATTCTAAGGGTAGGCAGTCGTCCAGAACCACCTCAGGACCAAAATAACGTTCCAGGAGATTACTATAAATCTTTTTGAAAGATTCCAGCGTCAAGGGTTCACTACCTTCAGCCGCCTTATACACCTGATGCTCGAATTCTGCAAACATAGTCTGCCGATATAGTGTACCGCGGAAATTATCGATCTCCCTGCAAACAAGATAAATTCGCATATCCGGGTCAATATCCTGGCCCAGAAAATGCCGGGTCAAAAGGGCTTCGTTGAAGGTAGAAGCCACCTCGGCCACAAAAATTGTGTAGTCGGAATAAAGATAAGGCTGGTTTTTCCTGGAATACAACGAATGCATCGAATGCCCCGCTTCATGGGCCAGCGTGTACACGCTGTTGATATTGTCTTCCCTGTAGTTCATGAGAATAAACGGATTCGAATCGTAGCACCCGGATGAATAAGCTCCGCTCCGCTTACCCTTGTTCTCATACCGGTCTGTCCAACGGTCGACCGTCAACCCACGCGTCACTTGCTCGACATACTCCTCACCCAAAGGATTCAAGGCCGTTCGAATCTCTTCCACAGCCCGCTCGAAAGACATATGCCATTTAATGCCCTCCACCAGCGGGACACCACAATCATATATATGCAGTTCATCCAATTTTAACAGGCGTTTTCTTAAATCGAAATATTTGTAGAGCGGTTCCAGGTTCTGATGCACCGATTCGATCAGGTTGTCATAAACCTCCATGGCAATATTTTCTGAAAACAACGATTTGGCCCGATAACTGGGAAAATTTTTGGCCCGCGAATAAAACAAGTCCTTTTTAATGCTCCCGGCAAGCAAAGTTGAATAGGTATATTGATGCGATTCATAGGCTTTGTAATAGGTATGAAAAGCGTCCTGCCTGACCCGGCGGTCATAGTTTTGCAGAAAGCTCTGGAAATTCCCGTGAGTGAGGGAAACCGTTTCACCGTTTTCATCCTCAATCATTCCCAGTTGCAGATCGGCGTTATCGAGCATATCAAACGCGTCCCGCATGGTCCGTCCCATTTCCCCGGAAGCGGCCAGAAGCGCCTCCTCCTTTTCAGAGAGGGTGTGCTCACGGTAACGCAAAATCTGCTCCAGATGGAACCGGTAAAACACCAGTTCCTTTTCGGTCAAAAACCTACGCATCATGTCCTCAGGGATGGACATGATTTCTGACCGCATGAAACTGGAAGCCTTGCTCGCTTCATTGACCAGCATCATGACCTTTTCATAATTTCCCTGGTAAAGACTGTTGGTTTTATCCTCATCATTTTTGAGATGCGCAAACGTGTGAAGCTTTTCCAACTGGCGCGAAAAATTCATATCAAACTCAAGGCATGCCTTGAGTTTAAGCGCAGACTCTCCCAGGGTACCGGCAAAGGAAGCGTATATTTTTATCTCCCCTTCCAATGTGGTCAACTCTGCGTTCCAGTCAGCATCGGATGAATACAGCCCTGTTAAATCCCATTGGGACTCCGCAGAAACTTCATCTCGTGCCAGGGTTCCTATTTTGGCATCCATAATTCAGGATAGGTCGGGGAGCATAGATTCCCCAAGGGTGATTAACATTCTTTACCGGATTGCCTGTTCTATCGTTTGCAAATGAGTTTCAAGTTTGGCCTGTTTTTCAGAAAGAGTAGTTTTCCTTTTCTCGTCTTTTTCGATGACTTCGGCAGGCGCCTTTTTTACAAAATTCGGGTTGGAGAGTTTCTTATCTAAAAATATGAGGTCTTTTGCAATTTTTTTCAACTCTTTTTCGATGCGGTTCTTTTCTTCCGCAAAATCCATCATACCCTCAAGGGGGATAATCAGGTCCATTCCTCCCAATACCGAAGATGCTGAGACCTCGGTTTTTACGATATCGGGGCCTATGGTTATTTGATCCACCCGGGCTAATTCGCGGATAAAACCGGCGTGTTTTTTCAGAGTGGCTTCCAGATCGGCATGGCCGGTTTTGATTAACGCGTTTAATTTCAATCCCGGATTCAGGTTCATCTCGCCACGGATGTTGCGCACACCGGTAATGACTTCCATCACTTTTCCCATGGCCTCTTCTACTTTGGCATCGCTTCTATCAGCCCTGAATTCGGGAAAAGCGCTGATCATGATACTATCTCCATTTTTGGGCAATTTCTGCCAAATCTCTTCCGTGATAAACGGCATAAACGGATGCAGAAGTTTCAGGGACGCCTCCAATACATGCAGAAGAACATTCTGCGCAGCTTTTTTTCCAGGGCCCTCAACCGCTAAACGGGATTTGGAAAACTCAATATACCAGTCACAGTATTCATTCCAGATGAACTTATAGACTGTCAAGGCGGCATCGTTGAACTTGAAATCTTCCAAGGCCTGATTGACTTCCCTCGTGGTGTTGTTCAGTCGACTCAGAATCCACTGGTCGGCAATAGACCGGTCAGCTTGTTCATCAAGTTGACAGGTTCCTTCATAACCCTCCAGGTTCATGAGCACAAACCTGGAAGCGTTCCAGAGTTTGTTACAAAAGTTCCGGTAACCATCGATGCGGTCCTCATCCAGTTTGATATCCCGGCCCTGAGCCGCAAAAGCCGCCAGCGTAAACCGCAGCGCATCGGTGCCGTATTGTTCCATGACTTCCAGCGGATCAATCACGTTGCCTTTGGTCTTGCTCATTTTCTGCCCCTCTGCGTCACGAATCAGGGCATGAATATAAACGTGGCGAAAAGGCACATCGTCCATGAATTTGATTCCCATCATGATCATGCGTGCCACCCAGAAAAACAGAATGTCAAACCCGGTACAAAGAACCGTTGTAGGATAAAACTTTTTCAGGGTTTCCGTTTTTTCCGGCCAGCCTAACGTGGAAAACGGCCAGAGTGCGGAACTGAACCAAGTGTCCAGCACATCGGTCTCCTGTTCCAGATCCGTTGAAGAACAGGCCGAACATTTTTCGGGAGTTTCCCGCACAACCTGAATTTCGCTACAGGCTTTGCAGGTCCATGCGGGAATTTGGTGTCCCCACCAGATTTGCCGAGAAATGCACCAGTCACGAATATTTTCCATCCATTCAAAATATGTGTTTTCCCAGAATTTCGGAACAATTTTAATAGAGCCATTTCTCACTGCTTCCATCGCTGGTTCCGCCAAAGGCTTGGCTTTGACAAACCATTGTTTGGACAAATAGGGCTCAACCACTGTTTTGCACCGATAACAATGACCGACCGAATGGTTGAGGTCTTCTATTTTCAGCAGAACCCCTGCGTCTTTTAAATCTTGCACCAGTTTCTTTCGGCATTCAAAACGGTCCAGCCCTTCATAAGTCTGACCGGCCTCGGCATTCATGGTGCCATTGGGGGCCATCACGTTGACCGAAGGAAGGTTGTGCCGTCGCCCCAGTTCAAAATCGTTGGGGTCATGCGCAGGAGTTACCTTAAGAGCCCCGGTGCCAAAAGAAGTATCGACATATCCGTCTTCAATGAGTGGAATTTCTCTGTTTACTATGGGCAGGATCAACGTCTTGCCCTTGAATTTCATATAACGCTCATCCTTCGGATTGACCGCTACAGCCGTATCCCCCAGCATGGTTTCCGGCCGGGTGGTAGCAATGACAAGAAATCCATCGCCATCTTTAAAAGCATATTTCAAATGATACAGGTGGCCCTGCGCATCCTGATATTCCACCTCCAGGTCAGAAAGCGCCGTTTGGCAACGAGGACACCAGTTGATGATATAGTCGCCTTTATAAATCAGCCCGTCTTCATAAAGTGTGACAAACACCTCGCGAACCGCCCTGGACAAACCTTCGTCCATGGTAAAGCGGTCCCGCTGCCAATCCAGTGAACTGCCCAGTTTTTTCAACTGTTCAGTAATGGTTCCGCCGGATTCGTCACGCCACTTCCATACCCGTTCCACAAACGCGTCACGGCCCAGCGCCTGCCGGTCGGTTCCTTCCGCGTGCAATTGACGTTCGACCACATTCTGGGTAGCAATTCCGGCATGGTCAGTACCCGGTTGCCACAAAGCATTGAACCCTTGCATGCGTTTCCAGCGCGTTAGAATATCCTGCAGGGTATTGTTGAAAGCATGGCCGATGTGCAAACGCCCCGTAATATTGGGAGGCGGTATGACAATGGTAAAAGTGGGCTTGTCGAGTGTCTCGTCGGCATGAAAATAATTTTTTTCCTGCCAGAATTTCCCCCAGCGTTTTTCAACTTCTTCCGGTTCGTAATGTTTATCCAGTTGAATCATTCGATGACAAAATTTCCTTACAGGTAAACATAAAAAAATACTCTTCTTGGCCACGTTGCCCAAAACACGCAAGAGAAGTTTTTAATGGTGATTTATATATTTAAAAATGAGGAATGAATTTCTTTTTAAAGAGCGGAGCGTCAGCAGGGCCTGCTAATACATATCCTGCTTTTTAATTTTTTCTATCTCCTCCCGAATCACCCTGCGGGCAATTTCCGGAGTGATCTCTCTCACCACTTCACGGACGGTTCTTAAAATCGCCTCGGACAATCCGGAAACCTCTTTTTCCAGGGAAGACCCTAATGACCTTTGCAGTAACTGCCTGACCTCATCTGCAATCGCCTGGGTCAATGGACCGGCTTCATGGTCCCAGTTTTCCGAACGCAGATTGTAGTGCAGGGAACCCTGGCTCTGATCGGAAAATCCGGAAATAGCATCCAGGTTTTCTTTTATATCTTCTGGAGTTGCAGGGCGTTTGCCCACCTCAGAAAACGCGCCTGGAGCGATACGCTCCAAAAGGTTTTCCGGTTCCGGGACAATCCCTCCCAGCGATGACAATTCAGCCGAATGCGCCTGCTCCTCATGATGGGCAGGGCTTCCCCCCATTACAATCTCCTTGAAAGTGGAATCCAATTCATCCAGATTGTCCAATTTATGTGGGCGAATCTCGGCAAAAATCTCCGGCTCCTCAGCAAAAACCAAAACTTCCTCTTGCGGCCTCTCCGAATCGGGTTCCTCCTCTTCGAAGGGAAAAACCTCTTCCTCGGGTGAGCCGGGAGGTTGTACAGACTCCCTGAGCTCTTCCACACCACGGATCATTTGATCCATAATGTCATCATCGGTACCGGAGAGGACTTCCACTTCTTCCTCAGGTTCAAGACCCACAGGATTTTCCAGAGGTTCGGGGGCTTCGGGAAG
>JAPKCW010000038.1:0-13306 GCA_028822815.1 Nitrospinaceae bacterium
CTACATGTTTTGTTGATTCTTTGAAAAGTTCATCGAGAACCCGTCCACGTTCTTTCTGGTTCTCTCTATTTTTTTTGAAAATATCTTCATTTTCATTTTTTTTATTTTCCAGACCCTTCACCATATCGGTGAGGGAAGCCTCCGGCTTGGGTTTTCTCTCTTCCCAAATTATCTCGCCGGTTTTTTGGTCCACCTGAAGCTTGGTTTCACAACAGGGGCAGATAATATCCAGCTTTTTTGATCCCATCATCTAACCCAAAATAAATTCAAGATAGAAATTCAATCAATCATGCTGTGGCAATTCGCGTACCTTTTATTCAAAAGGTGTGCTCATGGCCAAAGACAGCCTTTCGTAATTCCTATCATTAATAACTTGCCTCCAAACCTGGAAGCCGTTATTAATTATATCAGATTTATATGTAGAGAAAAAATGCCAAGAAGGAGAAGCATGCAAGGGTATTTCATTACCGGAACCGATACCGGCGTAGGCAAAACCGTGGTGACCGCTTGCCTGGCTACCCTGTTCAAAGCCCAAGGGGAAGATGTCGGGGTGAAGAAACCCATAGAAACCGGGGTGGACCCAGAATGTAGCTCCTCCGCAAACTCCGATGCCAAGTTTCTGATGGAAGTCACAGGAGTTCAAGACAGCTTAGAGAAAGTCTGTCCCTACCGCTTAAAAACCTCAGCCTCTCCCTATCAGGCGGCCAGGATCGAAGGAAAGGAACTCGACCCGACTCAAATACTGGAGAACTTTCACGCACTTCAGTCCAAACACTCCATGATGCTCGTGGAGGGCATAGGCGGACTCCTGGTACCGATAACCCACCGTTATAATGTGGCCGACCTGGCTTTACAAATGGGACTGCCGCTGATTATCGTCAGCCGCCTCCAACTGGGGACATTGAACCACACCCTGTTGACGATTAATGCCGCCCAACAACACGGACTGAAAGTCAAAGGTGTGATCCTCAACCCAACTGATGAAGGGGAGTTGGATACTATTGCGCAAGAGCAAGGCTCCTTGATCGAAGAATTTTCAGACACGCCCGTGCTGGGCACTTGCCCGTTTATCGAAGACGTTTCCGCCAAAGGGATAGAAAAAAATCTAACGCTGTTACAGGAAAAATTCCAGACCCGTCATTTCTCTGAGTCGGATTTGAACTCGTAGCCTTTTTCGCGGTGGGTGATGATGTGTTTGGGAGATTGGGGTTTCTTCTCAAAATATTTGCGCAGGCGAGCTATGAAATTATCCACTGTGCGGGTTTCAGTCTGTGGATCATAACCCCAGACTTTTTCCAGCAATTCCTCACGAGTCACAATATTCCCCTTATTCTTAACCAGCAGTTTCATCAGTAACGCTTCTTTAGCCGTCAGGTAGAATTCACCGGAGCATCCCTTGGCTTTGCCGCTGGCAAAATTGATCCACATATCACCGAACTGAAAAACCTCCTGATCATGCACCGGCTCCTTATACCATTCCCAGCGGCGCAGGATTCCTTTGACCCTCAGCAGGAGTTCCGGTAAGTGGAACGGCTTGGTCAAATAGTCATCGGCCCCGGCTTGCAATCCCAGTTCCCGGTCTTCATCCGTGGACTTGGCAGAAAGCATCAAAATCGGGAACCGCATGTTTGTCTTACGAATTCTCCTGGCCACCTCCAGTCCGCTCACCTTGGGGAGCATGATATCGAGGATCATTAGATCAAATTCCTCTTTCCCCAGAAGATCCAGAGCCGACTGACCGTTATCAACAAGAGTGACCCGATAACCCTCCCGCTCCAGGTTGAACTGTAGTCCCTTGGCAAGATGCGCTTCGTCTTCGACCACAACAATTTTTTTGCCGTTATTATCCATCACTCATCCAAGTCCTGTTCTCACAGCTGTTCCAGGGAAACCTCAACTTCCCGGCTGACCGGAAGCAGGACAGAAAATATCGAGCCTTTGCCCCTTCCCGAACTGGAAACTTTCAACCGGCCTTTATGGTTTTTAATAATTTCACTGGAAATGAACAAACCCAACCCAGCTCCTTCAATATTCTGCGTGTCCTTGTTCTGCACCCGGTAAAACTTTCTGAAAATCTTTTTCATATCCTTTTTATCAAAACCAATTCCCCGGTCTTCAAAATCCACTTCCCAGTATTTGCCAATTTTATGCAGGTGTATATTCAACGAGGAACCCACAGGAGAATACCGCAACGCATTGCCAACGAGGTTATTAAACACCATGCGCAAGGCCCTTTTATCCAGACTCAGCGTGGGAGAAGCCTCCAGTTTCAAATCTACAGAACACTTTTTTTCCTCAAACTGGCGTTTATGCCCATTGACCACATCCGCAAGAAAATCACCCAGATTCACCGGCTGAAACTGCAATGCCATGCTCCTGGGGTCGGCTTTGCTCGATTGCAGGATGTTATCGACCAACCCGGAAAGACGTTTTGTGTCCGACAACATGATTTCGACAAAATCATCCCTTTCATCATTCGAAACATCCTGGTATTTCATGGTTTCGAGGTAAAGCTGAATGGAGGCAAGCGGGGATTTCAACTCATGCGAAACACTGGCAACAAAATTGCTTTGCATCTGGTTCAGGCGATTTTGCTTGTTCCAGTAAACAAAGATCACATAGACCCCGGCAAGAATCAGGAGCATCAGGAAACAACCCTCAAACAAAATCAGCCACTGAACTTTGGCTGTGAACAAATCCGGACGGATTTTCTGGGCAAACTCCTTGATTGCCAGGTTATTTTCCAGATACCAGTTGATCCAAACCGCCATGAGCACGATCCAGGCGATCTGAACCCCTATAAACACCATGATAGGGTGAAACAAAGCCCGTAATTTACCCATGGCTCCCTCTAATTCGTCTTCCCATTCCGATAATCATGCTTTTTTTACAACCTCCTGATTTCTACCACTTTACCAAGTTCGAAGCCTAAATTGAAAGCCTAATTACCGGCGTAGCCGCCGGTGGCAGTGCGGCGGTGACGCTAACGCGACCGCCAAAAACAGAGGAGACAAATGGGCAAGGCCAAATCAAACCGAGATAGCTCTTTGCTAGCCAACAAAAGTTATTGTACCCTTTCAGGGCATGAGGGTTAAGGAAGAGATATAACGCACACTGGCCCCACGCCTAGTGGCTAGTGGGGTATTACATAAGTTTTACAAACGGTTTGGCTGAGTCAGGCTATTATGAAGCTGTTGAAAAACCTTAATGGAGCTTTTTCATGACTAGTGATTCCGCTGAGAAATACCAAATTAAATTTAATCCGGTCGCCACATCCGTTCTCGTCATCGTACATGTCATGGCGCTATTTGCTTTTTTTCCGTTTGCGTTTTCCTGGAGCGCGGTAGCCGTAATGTTTTTTCTGTACTGGCTCACCTCATCACTGGGCATTTGCTTAGGCTATCATCGCTATCTCACACATCGAGGTTTTACCCTGCCAAAATGGCTGGGATATACAATTATCTTGTTTGGATCTCTGGCCTGCCAGAACGGCCCCGTCAAATGGGTCGGGCAACACCGTATGCACCATGCAGGTTCAGACACGCCGGAAGATCCGCACAGTGTCAAAAAGGGTTTCTGGTGGGCACACCTTTTCTGGATGTTTAATACCCATTCCAAGTTTGATGACAAACAAGTGCTTCGCGACTACACCAAAGATTTTTGTGAAGACAAGTTTTACAAGTTCCTCGATGACTACTTTATTTTAGTTCAAGTTGTCCTGGGATTCATCTTACTTGCCATTGGCGGGATTCCCTGGGTCATTTGGGGAATATTCGTCCGTCTAGTGGTGTCTTACCATTCCACCTGGCTGGTGAACAGTGCCGCACATTATTTTGGCTACGTGACCTTTCCGCTCAAAGATGATCTCTCCACCAATTGCTGGTGGGTAGGGCTTTTGGCCTGGGGCGAAGGCTGGCACAACAACCATCATGCATTTCCCAAGTCTGCCCGGCATGGTTTGCGACCCTGGGAAATTGATATGACCTGGTGGGCTCTTTGCGTTCTGGAAAAACTCGGCCTCGCCAAAGACATTAAAGTGGCCCAGTTGATCCCCAACCCGGACCGCCATGAAAAAGAAGCCCCAGCGTTTATCGGAAAAGTCATCACTCAGTCGGCCTAACTCTCGCCTTCCGTAAATTTAATAAAAAGCCGCACCTTTGAAGGTGCGGCTTTTTTTGTTCATTGCCTCCTAGACATAGGGCCTAGACAACTCTTTGTTAGCCAAGGAGAGCGTTATCCATTAGGTCCAGCATCACGCTAGCGCCTAGTAGTTGAATTCTATGTGGTAGCCGGAGTATTTGCGCAGGTTGATCACTCGGGTCGCGAAAATCAAATACTGACCCTTGATGCCGGTCAAGCAGTCTGTGAATTCCGGAATTTTATCGAGATTATGGCTGGTGATTTTCTCGGGAACCGATTCAACCGGATAAACCAGTTGCTGAACTTGCTCACCCTCCACAGCATAACCTTTTAAAGCTTCCGGAAAGAGTTGCTGCGCCTCATCGCGAAGGATGAGTAGGTCCACCTCTTCCACTACCCCCTTCAGCATTTTGCGCCAATTGGTTTTGTCCGCAAAATGTTTCGCCAGAGCTACTTCAATCTGGCCTGAAAGGATCCGCTCAGGAACCCTGGCGATGATCAATCCTCTTATAGCCCCTTGGTCGATCCAGCGGTCAGGAATATTGGTGTGCCGGGTTATGCCGACCTTCACTCCACTGGTCAACGAAAGGTAAACAAAGTGATCGATGTTACAATGGGTGCGCCAGAACTCGCGATCGGCCTCATTTCCTTTTTCGTGTACACATAGTTCCGGGCGAAACGAACACATGGCATTTTGCGGAAGATCCCGGGAGCAGACAAAACAATAGCCCTGGTCATAGGATTTGCGGGTCTTCCGCCCGCATTCGATGCAGGTTATGGTACCTGTCCATTTTAATCCCATGGGCTTACCGATATGCGGATTCAAGGGGTAGGAGGTTTTATCCAGATTTAAAAAATATGTAACCGGATTCTGGGCTTCCGCGTTCATCTTTCGAAGCTGACCCAAAAGTTTCATTTAAGCATCTCCATGAATTAACGACCCTTTTTCTGGTCGGCTCTGGATAAAAAAAAGTCCAGAGCAGCCACCGCCAATAAAACTGCTACCACCACCGTTATCGAATCAAAAACCAGAAAACTGATTAAAAATAGAAGGAAGTAAAGAAAAATTCTAAGGACTTTATTTCGATCTGCGAGGGTCATGGCGCGATTATAAAACACCTGCTTGGGCACTGCAAAAATCAAAGGAGCAAAAAAATACCCCCCCCAATTGTGGGAGAAAAACAATTCGCTCCTAAATTTTGAGTCCACCACAAAATTATCCCAGCCCTGCAGGTTTACATAGAACGATGTAAATCACGAAAAATCAACAATTTTTCAGCCTTTCTCCACATAACCACCTGAAACCCCTTTAAAATTAACACAATTGGGACATTAGAAATGTTGAAATAGGTTTACATTATGATGTAGACTTTAAGTGGGGAGAACAAATAAAATCAACAACATCCGTTTAGGGATATTTTTTAAAAGCCTTTTTTATTTGTTCCAATATGAGTTTAAACGAACCGCTTGCTTCCCTTCCCAACACCTTCTATAAGTTGCGGGAAGTGGTCACTGACCCGGACAGCGATTTTGATGACATTGCTGAAATAATCGGCATGGACCCTTCTCTGACCCTGCGTCTCTTAAAAATTGTCAACAGTGCATTTTATGGCTTTCGCGGAGAAATTGAAACGATTTCCCACGCAATGGGAGTTGTCGGAACAGAACAATTGATGCAGTTGGTTTTGGCCACAACGGTGGTCGAGCAATTCAAGGGCATTCCCAAAGACCTGGTAGACATGAATTATTTCTGGCGGCACAGTGTTGCCTGCGGGTTATCTGCCCGGGCCATTCACCGGGCGCGCGGGGAATATGATGGAGAAAGTATTTTTGTGGCAGGCCTCCTGCACGATATCGGCCGCTTGGTGATGTGCCTCAAAGTTCCCGATCAACTCAAAATTGTTTTAGACTTTGCAGAAAAAAGTGGCGACCGCTGGTATAAAGCCGAAGCCAAATACTTTGGCTTTGATCACGGGGGTGTCGGTGGAGCTCTTCTCAGAGCCTGGAATCTCCCGGTAAAATTACAAGAAGCTGTTGCCCATCACCACTTTCCTTCATCGGCTAACAATTTTCCCCTTGAAGCCGCAATCGTTCATTTGGCAGATAGAATCAGTCACCAGGTTATTTTAGACCCTGACCGCGATACGGAAAAATACTTTTATGAGAAAGATGCGTGGGATGCGGTTCAGTTATCTGAAGACTCGCATCTGCAACAGATTATAGAGCAGACAGAGGCTCAATTAGAAGAAGTCAGCCAGATTTTTCTTCAAACCGCATAAAACAGTTCTTCGAACGCCCCCCCGCAAAAAGCCCTTTCCATCTATACCCTGTCCACATAAAGCAAAACAACCGAAACGTCAACAAAAATTTACAGGAGATAAATTTTAAGACTTGAATTGTTTCTTGACATAGGGGACACTATCAAGATTAAGAGCGACAGTGATCTTTGAACAACAAGGAGAATCTTAATGGAAGACTTAACAATTTCTAAAGGTTGGTTTCAGGATAAGGATGATGAACCCCCGGAGGCAAAAAAGAAGTTTTGTGAGCACAGGGCCAACACTGTCACCCTGGACTACGAACTCGGAGTCGAGTATTGCTCTTTTTGCGGAGCTTTAGCCCATTACAATTCTGATCTGGACAAGCTGGAGTGGGCTCTGCCTGAGTATTTGAAAAAACAAAATTACAACTAAGTCGGAACTCTTTTCATTCCCATATTAAAAACCCCCTGGCTGACCCAGCCAAGGGGTTTTTTGTTTTTATCTTACTTGTAAATTAAATTGCTTTAGGGCAAAAAGACCAAAAATATTTTGAAGCACAGCATGGAGATGACGGCCGTAAACGGAATGGTCGAGATCCAGGAAATTGCGATCATTCTAATAATGCCCAAATTCAGCGTTGGCAAGCCCCTGGCCAGCCCCACTCCAATCACCGACCCCACCAGAGTATGCGTTGTAGAAATAGGCAGGCCCATTTTAGAACAAATTAAAACAACTGTTGCGGCACCAAATGTGGCAGCAAATCCCCTGGAGGGTGTGAGTTCCGTAATTTTTTCTCCAATCGTTGCCATGACCTTGGCCCCCCAAACCATCAACCCAAATACGATGAATCCCCCGCCTAATCCTAATATCCAAGTAGGCATGGGCACATTCATATGTACCTGTCCATCTTTGAGAATTGCCACCACAGCCGCCAAAGGCCCCACGGCATTGGCCACATCGTTGGAGCCATGGGCAAATGCTACATAAAAAGCGGTTAAAATCTGCAGGTACTTAAATACATTTTCTGTTTCATGAAATTGTTTTTTGAGATCCCAGGAAGGGTTGTAAGGAATTTTTCTTGCCAAATATTTCGTAATTATAAATGTCAGAGCTCCCACCATAAGGGAAATGACCAGAGCCCGGGTAAAGGAAAGATCCATGTGAAGATTTTTCAGTCCCTTATAAACCATGGCGTTGGTAAGAATCACGAATACAAAAAACACCATATAAGGAAGCAGATTTTTGGCATAAATTAGTGGAGTTCGTTTGCCGAAAACAGCTTTGCTAATAAACTTAAATAGGAGAAAAGCAAAGAGACCGCCCATAACCGGTGAAACCACCCAGCTCAAAACCACCATGCCGATTTTTCCCCAGTTGATTACATCCATGCCTCCGGCGATGACACCAAACCCCACAACGCCTCCCACAATGGAATGGGTCGTAGAAACAGGCCACCCCAGATAACTGGCAATGTGCAACCAGAGCGCCGCCGCAACCAAAGCGGAAATCATGCCATAAACCAAATGATAAGGAACCGCCTCAAACATTAGCGGGTCAAGCATTCCCTTGCGGATGGTGTTGGAAACTTCACCCCCGACAAAAAAAGCACCGACAAATTCCGCTACGGCGGCAATCAAAATTGCCTGGCGAAATGTCAGTGATTTTGAGCCTACACTTGTCCCCATGGCATTGGCAACATCATTCGCCCCAATATTGCACGCCATATAGATACAAGCGATCACAGCGAATGAAAGCAGGAAGGTGTCTAAATCCAAACCAAGGCTCCTTGCCAAGGGTTAAAACAGGGGAAATTGAATTACTGAGAAAGGAACATCCTGAGAGTTTTACCGATTTGTTCTGTCTTGTCTGCTACAGCACCCAGTTTTTTTATCACTTCGTTCCAAAGCAACAAATCTGCCGCAGCTAAATCATCGCCCAAGGAAAACAGCTTTTTTGCCAAAGCAAACTGCTTGCGGTCAGCCTCCCATTCCGCGGTACCGAGTTCTTGGGTGGCTTTTTCTACTTTTTCCGCTTCAGCGCCGCCAAAAGAAGCCTCCAGCAAAGCTTCCAACTCGGAAATCAGGTCGCAACCCATATGCGCTGTTTCGACAATGTGAGCCACCAATTCCTTCAAGGAGGACTTGATTTCATCCGGCGTATCCAGGTTTTTAATACGCAGTAAAACCGCCAAATCCTCCACCGCGTCCGCAATGTCATCCTGCGCAGAAAGGAGACGCATGAAATCTTTTTTATCAACCGGCAAAAACATGCTTTGGCGCATATGGATGCGGATATTGTCCTTGATGATGTCGGCCTCATGTTCCAGCTTCACGATCAATTCAGAAATTTTTTGAACCGAATCGTAGTCCTTCTTATCCAGCGCGTCAAACAGGGGCTTGACTTGCTCCACGCAGGCACGGACCTTGTCCATATGGCTCGCAAGGGGCTTGAACGGCGATTTCGCAAACATTGAAAGGAAAGATCTCATCTGACCTCCTTAGGTCGTAAAAGTTAAGCACGCTAAACTTATTCTATTTGCCGGTAAGTTTCAACCCCCTTTAAGGAATAAAAAATACAGTTTCACAACAGGCCTGAAAAACCAGCCACTAGGCGTGGGGTCAACTAGCAATAACTTTTGCTGGCAAAAAAAGAGTTATCTCGGCTCAAAGAGTAATTGCTAGTTCCCCCGGTGGCTCACCAGCACTAGACGTAGGGCCAGTGAGTAATAGGTTGACTCGATTTAATAAACTCCTGCTATCTACCCATGATCGCAAACCAATCTTCCAAGCTTTGAATCTGAAGGTTGGAGTTTGACTGGCGGACATCCCCCATTTCACCAGAAGGCTTTCCGCCATAATTATGCCCCGGATATAAAATGACATGGTCTTCAATCTTGGACAGCCGCCGGGTGAGGGTATGGAACAATTCTTCACTATTTCCTCCGGGCAAATCCACCCGCCCGCATCCTTGCAAAAAAAGAGTATCGCCGGCGATAAGGCTATCGGCCACCCGGAAACACTGGGACCCAGGTGTATGCCCCGGAGTGTGCAAAAAACTAATCTCAACGGAACCCAATTTTAGCTTGTCCTCTCCATCCACCTGCTTCATGTCGGACATGGATATTCCCGTGACCTTCCTCAATCCTTCCGCCTCATGTTTGTTAACATAAACCGGTACGGGATGCTTTTCCATCAATTCAGCCAATCCGGTAATTTCAATGCCAAAAATTTCTCCCCCCACATGGTCAGGATGGTAATGGGTCACCAAAGCACCGGTAAGCTTCATACCATCCTCTTCAACAACTTTGAGAATCCCATCAATATCCCACGCCGGGTCGACCACCACACATTCGCGAGTTTCCTGATCTCCGATCAAGTATAAAAAATTGGCCATCGAACGTGCCGAGGGGTCCCGGGTACCTAAATCGACTCCCGACAACAACTGTTTAAAATAAATCGGACTTTTTTCTGACAAGGTTTCCCCCTATCCCATCTAAAAAGTTAATATTGTATTCAACAAGTGTGCAAGGCGAACCCCCGCCTGCGTTAGCCTGAGGTTAATAACCTCCCGGCCTCTTTTTATATAAGCTTTAGACAAGCCTCCCTTAGCAACACGATAGGCCACTTTTAAAGACAGGCTTCTGGACTCGTTGGCCCAGTCAGAAACCGTTGACAAACTCCAGGCTGAAACCTCCTCCTCTGACACCCTTCCATTCAAGCGGGCGGCATATTTTAACAGACTTTCCCGGGCCACGCCCGGTGGGAACAGGCTCCGCGCCTTCGGTGGTGGCGTGTGGCGCCTTTCATTTACCTGCGGAGGTTCTCCGCCCTCTAGCGAGGGAGGCAGATAGCAATGGCTCGTCAAGCCGTCAACACACTCTGACGGCGAGATAAACATATTGCCATTTGCCTGCGGAGGTTCTCCGTCCCAGTCGATCAACCCTCCATCCCATAAATAATGCAGACTGACATCTTTCCCTTTATAAAGAAAGCGGAGGGTTCCCCCGCCACGGTCTTTTAAATTCCCCAGATGGAGGGGTTGGTGCACATCTCCAACAAAATGCACCAGAAATTTCAGCGCATCCTTCTTCCTTTCCCGTAAAGAGGTAGAACGCAAGATACCCGAAAATTCATGAATTTTCTCCGTAACACAGGCTCCATCCGGGCAATCCCTTTCAGCGTTATAAGTCCACTCCCCTTCTTCAATATTGGTGTAATGCCAGGAGCTTTCTTCTTTTCGTTTTTTCCGGGACCTATCTGCCCAGGTTGCCACATCTGCCAGGCTGTTTATGTTAAACTTTTTGGCGATTAATTCTTTAACCTCCGGTTTCAAGTGGCCATCAGCAATAAGACCGATAACACTGTGACCCTGAGGCCCCCAAGCGGCAGAATCCGGAACGTTTACAACCAGCGATATTAAAACCATGCAGAATTGAAACCGAACACCCATACTTTTCCTATTTTCCACCCTGTTTTTCAATCCGATTTCAAACGGAATCCAAATTGAACAAACTCGCTTCAATTTATCATACTGGAAGGTTTTGGATACTCATTACTTTTCTATCCATAATTCTCGGGATTATGGCCATTGGCGCGGGATTTTTTGACAGGAGTGGTAACGTCTCACACCGAATATCCAGGCTCTGGTGCCGACTTCTTTGCAAACTGAACGGTATCAATGTTGAAATTAACGGCTTGGAAAATATTCTCCCTGACAGGCCACAAATTTTCGTTTCCAACCATCAGGGATATTTTGATATCTTCGCGTTGTCCGGATATCTTCCTGTGCAAATAAGATGGATCGCCAAATCAAGCCTGTTCAGGATTCCATTTTTAGGGCAGGCGATGACGGCGGCGGGTTACATCCCTGTTGAAAGGGATAATCGCAAAAAAGCTTATGAAGCTTTTAACAAGACCTTGGAAAAAATAAAGGAAGGGTGCTCGATAATCATTTTCCCCGAGGGCACACGCTCTGAAGACGGAGAAATAGGCCCGTTTAAAAAAGGCAGCAATTTGATAGCCAGCCGATCCAAAAGTCCTATGGTACCCATTACCATTATAGGAAGCGGTGAAATCATTAAAAAAGGCAGTGCCACCATCACCCCAGGCCCCATCCGGGTCATCATTTCCCCCCCCCGTAGAACCTGTTTCTGATAAAAAAGAAAATGCGGCTATTCTGGAATCCATCCGAAAAACCATCGTAGACACCCACCGCCAGCGTGACGCTGGACCCGATAAGCAATAGCTTTTTCTGGCTGACAGCGCTACTCTCGGCCTAAAGAGTAATTGCTAGTTGCCACTGGCAAGGACTTGTTGAGCCGAGACAACTCTTTTCTCGCCAGAAAAAGTCTGCCACACTGGCCCTCCGCCTAGGAGGCTAGCGTTTTTCTTTTTGGATGAATTCCCAGACAACTGCGGACTGCCCCCGGAGGTCTTCGATATTTCTCCAAATCGCCCGGATCATTCCTGTTTTATCAATGACAAAAGCAGAGCGTTCTATGTATTTGACCATCTGGCCCAGGTCATCTTCTTCTTTGACCACCCCATAAAGTTCAGTGACCTTTTTGTGCTCATCTGCCAAAAAGGTGCAGCCAAACTGAAAAACCTCAATAAACTGTTGGTGCGAGTTCACACCATTCCAACTGCACCCCAAAACTTCCACCTCGCGAGTTTTGAATTTTCGGTTCCATTCATTGAATCCGACCATGAGGCGTGTATCTTCAGGACTGCTATCCTGCCGGTAAAAAACTATAATCACCCATTTTTTGTCCTGAAAATCCTTCAGGCTGACTGTCACCTTTTCTTCAGCCGATGGACTTGACTTACCGGCTTTATAACCATAGACAGCGGGCAATTCAAAACTAGGCGCACGGTCTCCAACCTCTAACTCATCAGGCATGGAATGTTTCCTCTTAGTGGATTAATAAACTATGGCCCTATCATAACAGGGCCAAAAAACGAACAGGGCTTGCGATGGGTAGTTCCGACAAGCCCCATACTCCCTATGCAATATCAATCACCAAACGCAGCTTTAATCAGAGGTTCCACTTCACCCTTTGCTTCCATTTCATCGAGGATATCCGTATCTCCATAAAACTTGCCGTCAATGAAAACTTTAGGAAGTGTAGGCCAATTGGTCATCTTGCTCAATGCTTCGCGTTTTTCCATATCTTCAAGGCAATTAACAACCTCAAAGGGATAACCATATTTATTGAAAAACTGGACCGTCTCCGCCGTGAATCCACATTGCGGTGCCGCTTTAGTGCCCTTCCCGTAAATCAGGATTTTGTTTTCCGCGATTTCTTCTTTAATTTTATCTTCAACATCAGACATTATGCACTCCTTTTAAATATAAAAATATTTGTAAAAATTTATAAAAATCGAAGGGGAATGGGGACAGTTCAAGGGGTAGCTGTTTTGACTTCTGCCGCGTGGAGCCGGCCATCCTTCATAGCCGGGTCCAGAGCTTCCATGACCATACGATGCCGATCCATAATTCCCACTCCTTCAAAAGTTTTTGAGGTTACGTGAATGATGAAATGATCCTTCATCCCCGTTTTATCCAAAGCGTTCACTTCTGCGTCAGGAACTGCGGTTTGAACCAAACCAATTAAATCCGGAATACTGATCATCCTTATATCTCTCTCCATTAGGGGGGTTGAAACAACAAAGACCTGTGTAGTGTTGGATTCTATTTTTGCCAGAAAGATTTATGCTTTGCAAGCTTTTTCAACATTTTTTGCTTTAAATTTTCTACCACAAAATGAGCCTATCCTATTGAATCTAAATAATGTATTCACTTTAGCCGCCATCGGGCTCTTTGCTGATAGAAGATTTGACGAAAAATGCAAAAATCAGGTATAATTATAGAATCTTTATGGCCCTATGTGCTATCTAATAGGAGTA
>JAPKCW010000039.1:0-13281 GCA_028822815.1 Nitrospinaceae bacterium
TTTTTGACTAGAGAGGCTGTCTCACATAGGTCCAGGCGAAAAAAATAGACTTGTTTCTTTTTATTTTTCGCGTAGGAGGACATGCCCACACTGATGATATTCAACCCGTGGTCATGGATGATCTTGGATACGGCTTCAAAGTTTTTGGGATCCTTCCCCATGATGACATCCACCCTGGAACTCGAATGGATGATGCCCATCAAATCTATGAACAATCCCAACATATCCAGAATGGAAATGATACCCACCAACTTATCGCCCTGTACAACTGGAAGCGATCCAATCTTATTTTGGTAAATCAAGAGGGCTGCGTCCTCTACGTTGGTGCCTGGTTGTACGGTTTGTGGATCGCGGGTCATAAAATCCGCAACTTTCATTTTCTTCGGATCGAGAATCATTACCTTGGAGGAACCGTTATTGTTTTGAACAAAGGCCCCGCGGATATCGCTTTCCGTGATAATGCCCTCAAGCTGTTTTTTCTGGACGACCGGTAAATGGCGGATGGAGTTCTTAACCATCAAACCCTGAGCGTTGTAAAGAGTGTCCCCAGATTTAATTGTGATGACCTTGCGGGTCATTATTTCATCGACGATCATTGTGGGCCTGGCTTAATGGGTTATAAAATATACAAACATTCAACAAACAATAACTACTTAAAAAATGAGGGAAATGATATTTCCTGGCTCAAAACTTTGCGGAGTTAAAAATTCCAACCTGAGGCAGAATGCTTTAATACGGCATCAAAATAGTGCTTATATGAACCAGATCGAAAAAGAAACGCCCTCATTATAGCGTTAATCTGAGAAATAAATACAGCTAATTAAAGGCCAGCGCCAGCGTGATACCCCATTCGGGGCAGGAAGGCCAGGGAAGAATATAACCGCCACACGCCGAGTGGCGGAAAACTCTTTTTATGGCAGATGTGTGGGAAATCCGTCACTTTACCCGGCATTTCAATTATAATAGCGTTAAAAAACTTCTCAACACCTATTTGCCTTAGGCGCAATAATTTACACTAGTTATTAAAAAAATACACTTTATTGTGTATAATATTTATATTTATTTATCAGTTCTTCTGTAAAACCCATTAATATCAAGGGTTTCCCACAGGCACGACTTTTGCTTTTTAGGAAGTTCCTGCATTGAAAATCTTTGAATTTTCGGTGTTTGTGGGAGTTAAAAGGCATTTTAAATTCAATGAGTTAAGGAATATATGACCGCTTTTCCAAAAAAACAGGGACTTTATGATCCCGCCTTCGAAAAAGACAGTTGTGGGGTGGGGTTTGTCATGAATATGAAGGGTGAAAAGTCCCATGAAATCATTACCCAGGGACTGGAAATCCTCAAAAAACTGGAGCATCGCGGGGCCTGTGGTTCCGATTCAGCAACAGGCGATGGTGCCGGGATTCTCATCCAGATTCCGCACCTGTTTTTCCAAAAACAGAGCGAAAAAGCCGGGATCAAGTTGCCTGAGGCCGGGCGATATGCTGTGGGAAATGTTTTTCTTCCTTCAGGCAAGGATACGGAACAGGGCCAACAAATCATGGAACGTGCGGTTGTCACCGAGGGTTTGGAACTTCTGGGTTGGCGGGATGTTCCGGTAGATAATACAACGATCGGGGTGACGGCCCGTTCTGTTGAGCCGGTTATCAAACAGATTTTTGTTGGTGCGGGAGCGGATATTAAAGACCAGTTAGCTTTTGAACGAAGGCTTTATTGTGTTCGTAAACGTACTGCATGGGGAGTGCGTCGGGCCGGGCTCAATGATAATAACGAAAACTTTTATGCCTGCAGTCTTTCCAGCAAGACCCTGATTTACAAGGGGCAGTTGATGGCTCCGCAACTGGAGACCTATTATCTGGATCTTAAAGACCCGGATATGGTTTCGGCTTTGGCGTTAGCCCATTCCCGGTACAGTACCAATACATTTCCATCCTGGGGCCGAGCTCAGCCTTTCCGTTACATTGCACACAATGGCGAAATCAATACGGTTCGGGGAAACCAGAACTGGATGCGTGCCCGTGAGTCGATGTTTGAATCGCCTTTATTTAAAGACATCAATATGATCCTTCCCGTCATTGCTCCGGGTGGCAGTGATTCGGCGGATTTTGACCAGGCATTGGAGATGTTGTTCCTGACCGGCCGGTCTTTAGCCCATGCCATGATGATGATGATTCCTGAACCGTGGAGTGGACACGAGACGATGGACGAAGACAAGAGCGGATTTTATGAATTCCACGCTTCCATGATGGAACCCTGGGATGGTCCTGCCTCCATCGCTTTTACCGATGGGGAAACCTGTGGTGCCGTGTTGGACCGGAATGGCTTGCGACCGTCTCGTTATTATGTGACCAAAGACGGGCTGGTCATCATGGCCTCCGAAGTGGGAGTGGTGCCGGTGGACGAAGCCGATATTGTTTACAAGGGAAGGTTGCAGCCTGGGAAAATGTTTCTCATCGATATTAATGAAGGCCGCATAATTTCTGATGAAGAATTGAAAGCCAAAATTGCAACGCAAAAACCTTATAAAAAATGGGTAGAAGAAAACCAGGTTGACCTCAAGGATTTGCCAGAGACCGATTACAAGTTCGAGCCGGATTATGATTCCCTCTTGACTCGTCAGACTGCGTTTGGATATACCGTCGAAGATATCAAGTTTATCATGGCTCCCATGGTTGGAACCGCACAGGAAGCTACCGGCTCGATGGGTAACGACACACCGCTTGCGGTTCTGTCACAAAAGCCGCAATTGTTGTTCCATTATTTCAAACAACTCTTTGCTCAAGTGACCAATCCGGCCATCGACTCCATTCGAGAAGAACTTGTTATGTCTATGGAAGCGACACTTGGAAAAGAGCGAAATCTTTTGGATGAGAGCCCTGAACATTGCCGAAAATTAAAAGTCGAGCATCCCATTCTTAGCGGGAAAGAAATGGAGAAAATCCGCAACCTCGACCAGGAAGATTTAAAGACCGTTGTACTTTCCACCTTGTTCCCTGTCTCTGAAGGAGAAAAAGGTGTGGAACGGGCTTTGGATTCGTTATGTCATAAAGCTTCGCAAGCTATCGAAGAAGGTGCCACCATTCTGGTTCTATCTGATAAAGGAATCGATGCGGGTCACGCTACTTTGCCTAGCCTCCTGGCTACCGCTGGTTTGCACCACCACCTTTTGCGTGAGGGAACTCGTACTCGGGTGGGACTGATTGTGGAAACAGGCGAAGCCCGGGAGATGATGCACTTCGCCTTGTTGATTGGTTATGGTGCTGGGGCTGTTTATCCTTACCTGGCTTATGAAACGGTAGCGCAGATCGCAAACGAGGCGATGTATGTCGAAAAGCAGGATATGGACACGGCGATCAATAACTTTGTCAAGGCAACAAGAAAGGGCCTGTTCAAAATCATTGCGAAAATGGGAATCTCCACGATCCAAAGTTACCGCGGTGCGCAGATTTTTGAAGCCGTTGGATTAAACGATGATGTGATCGAACGTTTCTTTACCGGAACTCCCTCCAGGGTGAGCGGAGCGAATCTCGATGTACTGGCTAAGGAGGCCTTAGCAAGGCATCAAAGGGCTTTTAGTAGTGAACTTTTTTCGCAACTGGATCTTGGTGGTGATTACCATTGGCGCCGCGGTGAAGAAAAACATATGCTCAATCCGCATGCTATCGGCTTGTTGCAACACGCCACCCGTTCCAATGATTATGCGACCTTCAAAAAGTTTTCCCAGCATGCCGATAAAGAAAGCACCCGACAGTGCACTTTAAGGGGACTTTTTAATTTTAAAGAGACTACACCGATACCTATTGAAGAGGTGGAGCCTGTAGAAGAGATTACCAAACGTTTTTGTACCGGCGCCATGTCTATCGGTTCGATTTCCCGCGAAGCCCATGAGACACTGGCGATTGCCATGAACAGGCTGGGTGGAAAAAGCAATACCGGTGAAGGCGGCGAGGATTCGGCCCGTTATACCTTAGATGTGAACGGGGATGACCGTCGCAGTAAAATTAAGCAAGTTGCCTCAGGACGATTCGGGGTGAACAGTTTTTACCTGGCCAATGCCGATGAAATGCAAATCAAGATTGCCCAGGGTGCTAAACCTGGTGAAGGAGGGCAATTGCCGGGGCATAAGGTCAGCGAGTACATCGCTATGATACGGAGTTCCACTCCGGGTGTGGCTTTGATTTCTCCTCCACCCCATCACGATATTTACTCCATAGAAGATCTGCAGCAATTGATATTCGATCTTCATAATGCCAACCCCGATGCCAGGGTGAGTGTCAAACTGGTTGCAGAAGCGGGTGTGGGTACCATTGCGGCGGGTGTTTCCAAAGCACGTGCGGAAGGGGTACTGATCGCTGGACACGATGGTGGAACAGGAGCTTCGCCTCAGACCTCGATCAAACACGCTGGGCTTCCCTGGGAACTGGGGCTTTCTGAAACACAGCAGATTCTTATACTCAACGATCTTCGAGGGCGCATCCGCGTTCAGGTGGACGGGCAACTCAAAACAGGACGCGATGTTGTGATCGGCGGAATTTTGGGTGCCGATGAATTCGGGTTCTCCACCACGGCCCTGATTACTATGGGTTGCATATTGATGAGAAAATGCCATCTCAATACCTGTTCAGTAGGGATTGCGACACAAAACCCGTCTCTCAGGGAAAAGTTTGACGGCAAGGCAGATTATGTCGTTAATTTCTTTCGCTTCATTGCGGAAGAAGTCAGGGAAATCATGGCGCAACTGGGTATCAGAAAATTCGCTGACCTGATTGGCAAAGTAGAACTGCTTGAAGGAGAAGAAGTGGTCGACCACTGGAAAGCAAGTGGCCTGGATGTGAGTAAAATTTTATTTAAACCTGATGTGGATGACAAGGTGGCGTTGAGAAATATTTGCACCCAGGATTTAAGCGGAGACCTGGATAATGCACTGGATCATAAGCTGATAGAAACAAGCCAGTTGGCCCTCGAAAAGAAAACCCAGGTCTACGGAGATTTCACCATTCTTAATACCGACCGGGCTACCGGGGCGATGCTCAGTTACCGTGTTTCTAAAGCACATGGGGAAGAAGGATTGCCAGCGGATACGATCCAGTTTGGTTTTACGGGTTCTGCCGGCCAGAGTTTCGGGGCTTTTCTTGCGCCGGGAATAACCTTTGGTCTTGCCGGTGATGCCAACGACTATGTGGGAAAAGGTTTGTCGGGCGGTAAAATATTTATTTATCCGCCAAAGGACTCCACTCTCGTTCCGGAAGAAAATATTTTAATAGGAAACACGGTTCTTTACGGTGCTGTTTCAGGGAAAGCTTTTTTCCGAGGAATTGGGGGAGAGCGTTTTGCCGTGCGCAACAGCGGAGCCCAGACAGTGATAGAAGGAGTGGGGGACCATGGTTGTGAATACATGACGGGTGGAATAGTTGTGGTTCTCGGTTCCACAGGTAGAAACTTTGCCGCCGGAATGAGTGGAGGGCTGGCGTATGTTCTGGATCGGGATAATACGTTTTCCATTCATTGCAACAAAAGTATTGTTGATCTACTGCCAGTTGAAGAACCCGAAGATGTTCAACAATTGAAGGACTTGATTGAGGAACACTTTCAGAGCACGCAGAGCCGTGTTGCTAAAAAGGTGCTTGATGAGTGGGAAGAGACCCTGCCAAAATTCGTCAAAATTTATCCGACAGATTACCGCAGGGTACTGGAAGAACGTAAAAGAAAAAATGAAGTGCTGGTTGCCTGAAGGTAACTTCTAGAAAGGATGTATAAAGCTTAAATGGGTGCGATAAAGGGATTCATGGAGTATGGGCGGGAGACACCGTCAGGCCGGTCTGTTGAGGAGCGGCTCAAGGACCAGAAGGAGTGCTACACTCCTTTTCCGGAAGAAAAATATCGGCAACAGGGAGCTCGTTGCATGGACTGTGGCGTTCCGTTTTGTCAGAGTGAATCGGGTTGCCCGTTGGGAAACCTGATTCCGGACTGGAACGATATGGTGTATCGAGGCCGGTACCAGGAGGCGGTCGAGTTGTTACAGAAGACCAATAATTTTCCTGAATTTACCGGGCGTGTTTGCCCGGCTCCCTGCGAGGGTGCTTGTGTGCTGGGTATCACTGAACCGGCGGTTACGATTTGTAAAATCGAAGAGAGGATCGCGGAAAAAGGCTTTGAGATGGGGTTCATCAAGCCGCGTAAGCCTAAGTCCCGGACAGGAAAAAAAATAGCGATTGTAGGGTCGGGGCCGGCGGGACTTGCTTGTGCCGATCAGCTCAATACGGCAGGCCATGAGGTTACTGTTTTTGAAAAAGATGATCGTATTGGCGGACTCCTGATGTATGGTATCCCCAACTTCAAACTGGATAAAAAAATTGTTAAACGCCGGTTAAAGGTGATGGAAGAATCGGGTGTTATTTTCAAGACAGGAATTAACATTGGTGTCGATAAATCGGCCAACGAATTGAAAAACGAATTTGATGCGGTGGTTCTTTGTGGTGGTTCCCAAAAATCACGGGATCTTCCCGTAGAAGGCCGGGACCTCAAAGGCATTCATTTTGCCATGGATTTTCTTCCTCAACAGAATAAGCGCAATGAGGGCGATACGATTCCTGAAGAAATATCTATTACTGCCAAAGATAAAAATGTTTTGATTATCGGGGGTGGAGATACCGGCTCGGATTGTGTGGGAACCTCACTCAGGCAAGGCGCTAAAAATGTCTATCAGTTTGAACTCTTACAGGAGCCTCCCCAGGAAAGAACGGAAAACAACCCTTGGCCGCAATGGCCAAAAATATTCAGGGTTTCTTCTTCGCATGAAGAAGCGAATGAGCATGAAGGGAAAGACAAGATTACAGAATTTTGTGTATCCACTAAAAAGTTTACAGGCAAAGAGGGTAAGGTTTCCAAGATTCATGGGGTAAAAATCGAGTTTGGTGCTCCCGATCCTAAAACGGGCCGTCCTGAAATGCGGGAAGTTCCCGGATCAGAGTTTGAAATGGATGTTGAACTGGTTCTGCTGGCAATGGGTTTTGTTCATCCCATCCATGAAGGCATGCTTGTAGAGTTGGGTATGAAACTGGATGCGCGTGGAAACGTAGCCTGTGACGATAAGAAAATGACCAGTGTGGATGGAGTTTTTGTCGCCGGGGATATGACCCGTGGGCAGTCGCTGGTGGTCTGGGCCATTGCAGAAGGCCGTGAAGCCGCAAGATCAGTAGACCTTCACCTCATGGGGGCTACACAGCTTCCACACAGCCAGTTCTTAAAATAAATTTTTATGAATAAAAAAAGTTAGAAAGGGGACTGCCCTTGACAAAACAGTCCCCTTTCCGGAGAAGCCTGCCTATGCAGGCTAGGGGAATTTCTCAGGCTGGTTTTTCTTCCTTCATCGGTTCTATCTTGATATCCAGTATCCTGGATTTGCCTTCTCGGATCACTTCAACCTTCACAGATTTCCCCGGTTTTATCGATGCCACCTGCTTGGGCAGCGTTTCCATGGAAGCGATTTCCACTCCATCAAATCGGGTAATGACATCGCCACGTTTCATTCCTCCGAGGTCGGCAGGACCATTGGGGACGAGATCACTGACCAGGGCACCGCTAGCATTTTTGAGCTTGAAAGACTCTTGCAGTTCCGGGGTGATTCTCTGGATCATGACTCCAAGCCAGCCGCGCGTGACTTTTCCTTTCTCTTTCAAGTCACCGAGAATGGCTTTGGCCATATTGATGGGCAGGGCAAAACCAATGCCTACATTTCCGCCACTGCCAGAAAAGATTGCCGTGTTGATGCCTATCACGTCTCCGTCCATATTCAGCAGCGGTCCGCCGCTATTGCCAGGGTTGATCGAAGCATCCGTCTGAATGAACTCATCATAGGGTCCGCTACCAATATTCCTGCCTTTAGCGCTGATCACTCCCGTAGTCACGGTATGGGATAGACCGAACGGATTGCCAATAGCGACTACCCATTCTCCCACTTCCACTTTTTCTGAATTGCCCATTGATATAAACGGGAAGGAGATATGTTCCCCATTTTTTTTGACGATTTTTATCAGTGCGACATCGGTTTTGGGGTCCGAACCGACAAGCCGGGCCTCGTATTCCTTTTCATTCTGCAGGGTTACTTTTATGGTATCGGCACCTTTTACGACATGGTTGTTGGTCAGAATGTATCCTTCATGGTCAATGATGAATCCCGTTCCGGTTCCGTTTCCCGGCAGGGGTGGAGGAGTAAAAGGTCCTCCCTTAAATGGAGGGGCGAACTGTCGGCCGTTTCCCTTTGCCGGTTGAAATTTTGTTTTGGATGTTATGAAGACGACAGCAGGGTTCTGCTTCTTGGCAATCTCTACGATCAGATTGGTTCCTACCGGGTTAGCTTTGGTGCTCAATGCAAATGCGGAATCCGCCGAGAAAAAACCTGAAGTTCCAATTCCATATGAAAGGGGAAGGAGCAATAGGATGAACAGAGCAAATGCGGTTTTAAATTTTCGAGCCATAATGGAATTCCTCCAACTCTATTGAATTTTTGAAAACACAAGTGTTTGATAATTATTTTTCAGGTTGCTTAGATAATAATAAAACCTGAAAATTAAATATCCATTAATGCGAAATTAAAAATTCTTAATCCACTAGGCGTGGGGCCAGCGAGCAATAGCAAAATGGGCAGGCAACCGATTAGCTCGGCTTGACATATCTTCGCTGTCTGCTTCCCTCTGATAAGGGGGATTGAGGGGGTTATTTTTTCTGTCCAGGCAGGGGTAAAAAGAACTATATGCCTAATTTTTGAAAAAATCCTTTTAGGGTTTCTTTGAAGGGATTACCCTCTATTTCTGCCAATTCCTTGAACAACTCTTTTTGTCTTTTGTTCAGGTGTTTGGGAGTTTCTACATTGAAATGGATGATCTGGTCGCCTCTACCGTGTCCGCGCAATTGTGGAATGCCGGCACCCGGAATACGGTGGGTATCATTGCTTTGCACTCCGGCAGAAACAGATATGACTTGTGTTTTTCCTTCATCGAGTAGGGGAACCTGGATTTCCGCTCCAAGGGCCGCCTGGGAAAATGTCAAACTCATTCGGCAATGGATATCGTGTTCTTCCCGATGAAAAAATTCATGTGCAGAGACATGCATGATCACATAAAGGTCTCCTGGAGGAAGGCCCTGGGGTCCCGCTTCTCCCTCACCTCTTAACCGGAGGCGTGCGCCATCGTTTACACCCGCTGGAATATTGATGGAAAGTGTTTTGTTTTTAAGAACCTGACCATCTCCATGGCATTCGGTGCAGGGATGAGTAATGATTTGGCCGGAGCCTCGGCAATCCGGGCAAGTGGACTGGACGCTGAAAAAGCCTTGCGCGCGAATGACCTGGCCGGTTCCCCTGCAAGTCCGGCAGGGCTGGGGCCTGTGGCCGGGTTTGGCCCCGGAGCCCTCGCAGGTTCCGCAAGAGTTATGCTTGCTGACTTCTACTTCCTTTTCGGCTCCAAAAGCAGCCTCCTGAAAGGTGATGGAGATATCCAGGCGCAGGTCCGATCCGGTTCTCTGCCCTCCTCCTCCGCCAAAGAAGTCACCAAAAATATCCCCAAACTGAGAGAAGATATCGTCGAATCCACTGAATCCACCAAAGCCACGACCCTTAAGGCCTTCATGACCGAACTGATTATAGATTTGTCTTTTCTCAGAATCCTTAAGGATGTCGTAAGCCTCTGAAGCTTCCTTGAATTTATCTTCAGCCTGTTTATCGCCGGGGTTTTTGTCGGGATGGTATTTAAGAGCCTGTTGCCGGTAGGCTTTTTTTAGTTCGCTTTCATTTGCATTTCTAGAAACTCCAAGTACTTCATAATAGTCGCGTTGGCTCATGAGTCGTTTGTTAAGGGGTTTTTAGATGGGCCACTTTTACTTTTGCGGCTTTGATCAACTTGTCCTTAAAAATATATCCCGGTTCCAGCTCTTCAACAATCGTATTATCCTGTTCTGGATCGGTAGTTTCTTCTGTCATGACTACCTCGTCAGTTTGGGGATTGAACTTCCGGTTCTGGGTGTCGATTTTTTGCACCTCATTATTTTTGAGTTCCCGGGCGAATTGTTTGGCAACCATTTCCATGCCTTGGTGAAGCGCATCAAAATCCTTGTTAGAACCAGTGGCTTGAATGGCCCTGTTCAAGTTGTCCAGAATCGGGATCAACCGTGAGAACAGATTGGCCTTAAACTGATCCAGGCGGACATCATTGTCTTTTTCGAGACGTTTGCGGAACTCATCGTCTTCACCGGATTTTTCTTTGTAGGCGGCGATGTATTCGCGGAGGCGTTTATCTTTTTCTTCCGCCTCCTGTTTGAGACGTTCCACATAAGTGGGCAGGCGTTCTTCAATGGCCTCCTCAATCTCCTCTTCATCCAGTATGGAAGATCTTCGGTCAACGATGTTAATTTCAGGCTCATCCTGTGGAGCCGCATTTGATTTCAATTTGTTTTTTGCCATAGGGATTGTTTGTGATTATTGGAAAATAGAATCGTGCCCTCGAAGATTTCGAGGGCACGCGATTGGATGATACTATTTTTTCCCGACGTCCTCAAACTCTGCATCGACTACGTCATCGTCAGACTTTTTATCGTTGCCGGAGTCAGCATCCGTGCCTTCGGATGTTTCACCGCCTTCGGATGTTTCACCGCCTTCGGATGTTTCACCGCCTTCGGATGTTTCGCCTTGCTCCTGGGATTGGGAATACATGGTCTGAGCCAGTTTGTGGGCAGCCTCATTGACTTTATCGACCTGCTCTTTCATAGCCGGTATTTCGCCTTCGAGGTGTTTCTTGGCTTCTTCGATGGCTTCTTCGGCTTCCTTGATATCCTCCTCTTTGAGCTTGTCTTTGTTGTCCTTTATGGTTTTTTCTGTGCTGTAGATGACCGTATCGAGCTGGTTTTTAACATCAATTTTTTCCCTTCTTTCTTTATCCGCTTCGGCATTAGCTTCAGCGTCTTTCACCATTTGATCGATTTCGTCTTCGCTCAAACCGGTTGAGTCGGTTATGGTGATTTTTTGTTCCTTGTTGGTGCCCTTGTCTTTGGCCGTGACATGAATAATGCCATTGGCATCTATGTCAAAGGTCACTTCAACCTGCGGTATGCCACGCGGTGCCGGTGGGATTCCGTCCAGATGGAATTTCCCGAGAGACCGGTTATCTTTTGCCATTTCCCGTTCGCCCTGGATAATATTAATTTCTACCGAGGGCTGGTTATCCGCCGCAGTTGAAAAGGTTTCTGCCTTGCGGGTAGGGATGGTGGTGTTACGCTCAATCAGTTTTGTGGTAACCCCTCCCAGTGTTTCAATTCCGAGAGAAAGTGGAGTGACATCAAGAAGAAGGATGTCTGTTACATCGCCGGAGAGGACACCTGCCTGAACCGCCGCACCTAGCGCAACCACTTCATCCGGATTGACACCGTGATGGGGATCTTTCCCAAAAAGGTTTTTAACCAGTTCCTGCGCTTTCGGGATCCGGGTTGAGCCACCGACTAGAACTGCTTCATGAACCTGGTCCGCTTTCACTCCGGAGTCCTTCAATGCCTGGAGACAGGGGCTCTTGGATTTTTCCAGCAGGTCATCGATCATGGATTCAAATTTCGCTCTTGAAAGTTTCATGTTGAGATGCTTGGGGCCTCCTGCATCTGCAGTGATGAAGGGAAGATTGATATCTGTCTCATTGGTGGTTGACAGTTCCATTTTGGCTTTTTCGGCCCCTTCTTTCAGCCTTTGCAGGGCCATATTATCTTTGGAAAGATCAATACCATGCGCCTTCTTAAACTCATCTACCAGCCAGTTGATAACACGCTGGTCCAGATTGTCGCCGCCAAGATGGGTATCCCCGTTTGTGGCTTTAACCTCAACGACATTGTCTCCAACTTCAAGAATTGAGATATCAAAGGTACCGCCCCCGAAGTCATAAACAGCAATGGTGTGGTCTTTTTTCTTGTCCAGTCCATAAGCCAGTGCCGAGGCGGTGGGTTCGTTGATAATGCGTTTGACTTCTAATCCAGCTATTTTACCGGCATCTTTAGTTGCCTGGCGTTGGGCATCATTGAAGTATGCCGGCACGGTAATAACGGCTTCTGTAACCGGTTGGCCGAGATAAGCTTCTGCGGATTTTTTCAGTTTTTGCAGTATCATGGCTGATATTTCGGGTGGAGTGTAAGACTTGTCACCGGCTTTTATGCGTACTTCATTTTTGGATCCCTGAATGACCTCGTAAGGAACCATTTTCATTTCTTCCGACACCTCGTTGAGGGACCGGCCCATGAAACGTTTAATGGAAAAAATCGTGTTATCCGGGTTAGCGATGGCCTGTCTTTTTGCCACTTGGCCTACCAGTATTTCACCCTCTTTGGTGAATGCGACTACGGAAGGGGTGGTTCTGTTTCCCTCCTCATTGAGGATTACTTTAGGTTCGCTTCCTTCCATTACGGCGACCACGGAGTTGGTGGTGCCCAGATCTATGCCTACGATTTTTCCCATGACTTTTAATCCTTTCCTTGTTTTTATAAATGCATTTACTGGTTTGAGTAAATGGGTGCTATCTCTTTACAATTCTGCAAGTTAAATAAGACCCATTCTCAGCAATGTCAAGCCGAGATGAGAAGATTTATGCTTAATTTTTGCAAGGATTTTGGCCGCTGGGGTTATTATAAGTTATTGCAAATAAACAGATTATTCTAATTCTTGCTGAATCTCAGATGCGGGTTAAATTTACCTCAATTTTAAGAGCTTTAAGAATTTGTCCAAGGATCAACCTGATGGCTCTGGAGTCATCAATTACCAGTGCGCGCACAAAAACCTCCTTTTAAGCGAGAGGAAAAATTTATCTCGGTTTAGCAAACCAGACACTTAAATTAATCAACTAAAGGGCATTACAATAGTTTTCGATTGCTATAAACATAGAACAATTGATTATCTAGTTCTGTCAATGTAAAATTTTATGGGTTTGTTACAACTATCTGGCTAAACAACTGGATATTGAGCAAAAAAAAGCCCGCTTAATTTAAGCGGACTTTTTGGGACTGCAATTCTACTTAATTTTAAAAAACACTTATCTTACTCGGCATTTTCATCCAAGCCTTGCTCCAATTCACCCATAAACAAAGTTGTATCTCCCTTCGAAGGATTCTTTTCAGCGGCTTTTCTGGCTGCGATCTCTTCTAGTTCATCTTTTCCTGCCTTGGTCAGGCCCCAAGGTTCTATCCCGTCTTTTTTGGCCTGGCGAATTGCTACCGTGACCTTTTGAAGCTTGGTACCATCAATATCACTTAAAG
>JAPKCW010000040.1:0-13220 GCA_028822815.1 Nitrospinaceae bacterium
TTTTCTCGGATTGTGCCAGGGCGATGGGTGAAAAAAACAACGCGCATGCCAAACAAAAAAATGATGCAATTTTTTTCATAAAGATTATAAAGGCCAGCGTGCCGCTGGACCCGACTAGCAATAGCTCGTTGAGCCGAGTCAGCTCTTTGCTAGCTAGAAATAGTTATTGCCCTTTGGGTCCAGCGTTACGCTGGCGCCTAGTGGTCCCTTTGATGGATATTCGGGGCATTCAGGTTAAATTGGAAAAGAGGGAAATTATTCTACGGATTCAACACAACGCACCATGGGGATGGCTTTTTTTAAAGCTTTTTCAATACCCATCTTCAGGGTCATGAGGGAACTGGAACAGGAAACGCAGGCCCCCACGAGTCGGACTTTCACAACTCCGTCTTCAACTTCCACCAGCTCAACGTTGCCGCCATCCTGAATGAGCATGGGTCGAAGACTCTCCAGTATTTCTTCGACTTCTTCTTCCATGGAATCCCCTGTTTTATGGTCCTGCATGACCGGCGAACCGCCGGTGGTAACTAGCAATAATTCATTAAGCCGAGATAATCTGTTGCTAGCCTATTAACGCTATTGCTAATGGGTCCAGCGTCACGCTGGTTAGCCGCCGTTTACCAGTATTTCTTTTTTTTCAAGAAGCTGTTCATTTGTTTCTACATGTTCCGGATCTTTGGGAATGCAGTCAACGGGGCAGACTTCTACACATTGAGGATCTTCATACCACCCCACGCATTCGGTGCAGCGCTCCCATTCGATCACAAAAATGTCATCCCCTTCTGATATCGCTTCGTTGGGGCATTCGGGTTCACAAACGCCACAGTTAACACAATCTTCGTTGATGAGCAGAGCCATAAAGGAATCTCCAAATATGTTGCGATAACGAACCCCGGATTTAATCCGGTGCCCGCTCGAAAGTTTTTGTTTCCGGATTCCAGCTGAACAGGGCTTGGTCCCGAACTTTTTTATCATAAACAGAAACTACCAGATAGCTGGTCTCCGGATAGATGGGGGTTTCGCCATCGAACAGGGCCATTCTGGTATCTTCTTCCGAAAAATAGGCATCATGCTCGGGATGGGAATGATACAAAACTTTGAAGATCAAACCCCTCGAGTCAGCCTCACTCAAAAGCTTCTGAAGCTCTAGCGCACTTATATTATACGCAGTACGGGCATCCCGGACATAATTTTCGGGATCTTTTTCATGAAGCTTGTTTTGAATGTTCGTGCATCGGTAGACAAGATTCTCATTATTATGGTCGGGCTTGCCTACTACGACTCCGCAACATTCAAAAGGATACTCTTCCACTGCGTGACAATGAATTTCGTCCAACTGTTCTTTTGCGAGTGGATACATATATATAGTGTGACTTTAGGGCCTTGTTGTCAAATAGTTTTGGGCTATGTGCAACTGCTTCAAGGGTGGGTTTTGATTACCAGGTCATTATCGACAGTGATCTGGCAGGCCAGACGAAAGTCTGCCGGCTTTTTGGCTAGTTTTTCTGTTTCAGCTTCATTCCTGGGAGCCACGTTTCCTGCAACAATCTGGACGGTGCAGGCGGTGCAAAGAGCCCGGCCCCGACAGTTCAGGATTTTATGAATATGGGCGTAAACACTGAATTTATTGCGGATAGCTGCTTTCCGCAGGTTTTCTCCAGGCTCGACCTGAATGGTACGATTTTCTCTCTCAAAATGAACTTTTAGCATAGTGGACATCCGGGGATTTTAACGGGATTTCTATTTATTCGATAATCTTCTCTAAGGTAATTCGCAGACCCTTATTTATAAGGGCCGCTCTTGACCAAAAGCAGTTTTCGGAGATGATCTTAAGTTTCCCGAATCATACCGGACTCGAACCCGGATTCAAAATTATTTTCTCCCACCCGGTGCCCTCTAGCGAGGGAGGCGACTGGACAAGAGCTCTTCAGGCCGAGCTAACCTTATTGCAAGCAGGAAAAGCTCTTGCTAGTTGCAGGCTTCAATTTGGATGAAATTTCTCAATTGGCCTTTGCCCCAATACCCGTAAAACGCGCTTCCTGCAGTGGTGCAGGAGGTGGTTGTGTGGACAACCTGTTTTTGTCCGGCATCCCCTTTTAACACTCCTACCTGTGAATAGGGTGGGATGCAACCTCCGCAATTGGCACAATAAGTGGAATAGCGTTTGCACAGCTTGTGCAGGCAGGGCTCACAAACGACGGGGTCGAACAGATAAATTTCTTCCCCCAGATATTCGATCATCGTGGGTGCAGTATTTACCCGTGTTCCACATTCCTGACAAACCGGGGATGGATTCATAAATGCCAGTTAATTTTTGGGGAGCGAAGGAAAATTGTACCTCAACCGGGTTAGTTGATACAGACTTTTTTCATATTGGGGAAGTCATTAAGAATCGCTCCGGCACCTTTGACAATACTGAGGAGGGGGTCTTCGGGAATAAAGACTTTCAGGGTAGTTTTTTCTTCGATCATTTTATCCAGTCCGCGGAGGAGGGCACCACCTCCGGTGAGGTATATGCCATTGGAGTGAATATCAGAAGAAAGTTCCGGCGGGATTTTTTCCAGGGCGCGCATGATGACAGCGATGATAGTAGTCAGCGGTTCTTTCAGTGCTTCACGGATTTCCTCATCGCTTATGGTGATAGACATGGGGACGCCGGTTTTAACATTCAATCCTTTGACTTCAGTAGTCAGGGTCCCCGCTTGCGGAAAGGCACTGCCGATTTCCTTTTTAGCGCGTTCGCCTTCGAATACGCCGATATTTAGATGGTGCTGCAGTCGCATATAGCGGACGATGGATTCATCAATTTCGTCTCCCGCAACGCGTACGGATTCTCCGTAAGCGATAGCGGACAGGGAAATGACTGCTACATCGGTAGTGCCGCCGCCAATATCGATAATCATATTTCCTTCGGGTCTGTGTACGGGTATGCCAACGCCGATTGCGGCGGCCATAGGCTCTTCCACCAGATGGACTTCCCGGATTCCCGCCATGAGGGAAGCATCAATTACTGCTTTTTTTTCCACTTGGGTAATGCAGGTCGGTACGCCGACAACTATGCGGGGTTTAAAGAACCGGTATTGGGTCAGCACTTTTTTAATAAAATACTGAATCATCTGGTTGGTCACATCAAAGTCGGCGATGACTCCGTCTTTCATAGGACGGATGGTGTTGACCTGGGAATGGGTCCGGCCAAACATTTTTTTGGCTTCCAGTCCAACCGCTTCAACGGAATTGTCATCTACGTTTACTGCGACCACGGAGGGTTCGTTCAGCACAATTCCCTTTTCGGTAATGTAAACCAGGGTGTTTGCCGTTCCCAAATCCATAGCCAGATCGGTGAAGAACCAGCTGAAAATACTGTTAAATAAATTTTTTATCATGCCATCACTTTCGTTTTCTGGGTCAGCCGGATACGTGATTGGTTAATGAGGCTGAACAGTTCTCTCCCATCCCTGGGATAGACAGAAAGACCCCATTGGGTTTGGGCCTCCATGGAAGCTCCGTTGATATTAAGCGGTTTGTGTTCAAGCAGGTGTTTCAGTTTCGATATCAAGCGTTCCACCTCTTTCTGGCCTTGATCCATAAGCATGATCAGGAAACAGGTTTCCGACAAGCGGAAAATAAATTTGGGGGATGGAATCAATTTTGAGAACAGGGCCATCAATTGTTTAAGGTAGGCGTCGCCCCGGTCTACACCGTGGATTTCATAAAGTTCCGTAAGGTTGGTGATGTGGAAAGTAAGAAAAAATACGGTACGGTTGGGCTGAAACACTTCTTCCGATACCGCAAGATTATGTTCCGTCAAAAACCGGTGATTGGGAACCCCGGTGACAGGGTCCAGGTTTTTGTCATAGATCCAGCGGTCTTTAGTATCTGTGCAGAACAGGGCGGAAGCCGCGGCAGAAACAACCAGTGCCAGTTTGTCCAGATCGGCGTGGGTCACTCCATCGGGTTCTGAGGAACCGACCATAAGAACTCCGTAAAGGGTGTCGTTGAGTTGAATGGGCAGAGTAGCAACGCATTGCAGGTCTTCGGATTTTTCGTCCTCGGAAAACACAACCGTTTTCCGGCCTTCATGAATCTGTATAAGAAGGGGCGACCTGTTTTTTGCACAGGAACCCACCAGCCCCTTGCCAAAAAACACCCTGATTTCAGAAAGATCGTGAGCAAAACCTCTATGGCCGATGATTCGTCCTTCCTGCTGGTTTTCCTCGAACCAGACTGTGGCGATGGCAGTGCAGGGAATCAGGGACGCGGGGATCTGTGTTAGCCGGTCGGCAACGGATGAAGGGTCAGGTGATTCGGCGAGAAACCGGCAGTAGGAACTGATCTCCTGCAAAAACGGCGATGGTTTTTCAGAATTGTCTTGGTTCTCGGGTTGCAGGTTCCATGCAATCTGTTGGGTGAAGTCAGCCAGTATTTTTTGCAGTTTGATGGAGAATTGGTATCGTTCCTTGGAGTCTACTACCAGAACCGCTACTTGATTTCCATAAATTACAGGAAGGGAAATAAAATTTTTCAGCTCCTCATTTTTTTTGTAGAAGCCGAGAAAACGCGTGTTCTGGTCAAAATTTTCAATCAACTGAGATTTGCGGGTTTGTGCGGTTACACCTATAGGGCCTTTGCCAACAGGGATTTTTGCCCCCGGGTCCAGATTGTTGCTGAGGGAAAAATGTTCGCGCATAGCGAGGGTTTTCCCTCCGGGCTCCATCGTAAATAGGGCTACGGTGTGGGCATCGGTAACATTTCCGATCAGTTCAATGAGATGTTGCAAAATGGAGTTGGCTGGAATCATAATCTCTACTTTACAGGCTCTGGTTATTGGCCTCTTTTTCTCAGCATGTCCTTATAATTTTTTACCGCCTCTTTACTGACCGCAACGGCGACGACTTCATATTCAGGGCTTGTGCCGGATTTTATTTCCTGGACGCGCACAGCCTGGCAGTCGATGATTTTTTTCTCTCCGGTCGTGGGCACTCTAAAAGTGACACGTAAAATATCCCCATCGATGACAGTTCCCTTTATGGAAAAAACCAAACCGTTGACTGACATTTCCAGAATGATGATTTTGTGAAGAGTGAAAAAGAACTCTTTTTCCCGTTCAATTTCCACGTTCCCGGCGATTTTGACCTTGGCCCTTTTGCCTTTCCTTTTTCCGAGAGCGTCGTCATATTTTGATCTGATCAACTCATCAAGGTTTTTTCGAATTTCAAGAAGGTCTTCCGTTGGTAGGCTCTCGAGAGAAGCCATGATTTTTTCTATCATGGTGAAGCAATCGGGGGGTATCCAGGAAACAAAAACATCTGAGAAGAGGCCGAAAACCCTGTTTTCAGACCTCAAAATTTATCTTATAGTGAGGGGGGGATGGCTGTCAATCATTTTAAAATCAATCTGTTCAATATTTTGCGTGCGAATCGCCGGAAAACAAAATCGCTTGACAGGGATGGTGCCCGTTTATATACTCCCCTCCTCTTATTGGAAAGAAGAAACCCTTCTTGATATGAAGTGAGGGCGGGTAGCTCAGCTGGGAGAGCACCGGCCTTACAAGCCGGGGGTCACAGGTTCGAGCCCTGTTCCGCCTACCATTTACCAGACGACCGCGGGGTCGTAGTTCAGTTGGTTAGAACGCCGGCCTGTCACGCCGGAGGTCGCGAGTTCGAGTCTCGTCGACCCCGCCATTTTCTTCAAGGGCCAGACTCTCTGGCCCTTTTTTATTTTCTATCAGGAAATAATGTTGAGTAGATTGCCGGAAGTGGTGCTGGATGGGTTAAACCGGTTCGTTACCCGTCGAGCGAATTGACTCGAAACGCTTGAATCGTTGTCACCCGCAGAATTTGCCTCACCACTTCCTTCTTCGGCCTCACTTTTTTCTTCTATGGAAGAGGGGGCATTTTCGGATTCTGCGGCTTTCTCCTGTTCTTCAGCTTTTTCGGCTTTGACTTCCTGTCTTGCCTGGGCCTCTAACTGCGCCGCTTGGGCGGCCACTGCCCGGTCTTGTTCGGAAGGGTCGCGAGGGGCCAGGGCGGCTCGTTTTACAGTTTGGGCTTTGCGGACGGTTGCTTCCGGATCTCCCGGAACCGGCGACGCATCGATGGATACTTCCCCGCCGACCGCATATTGCCTGCCATCGGGTCCGGTTTGGAACTCAAACGTTGGCGCACCATTGGCATAGGGGCCCGCAGCGGCAAGATGGGCCTGCTCATGGGCTCGCACTTCGGCATCCCGCGCCCGGAGCTCATTCAGTATCCGGCGCTCTTCTTCAGATAATTCTAAATTGGTTTTGGGGCCGACTGCGGAGGCTGGGCCATCTTGTTCTTCCTCACCTTTTTCTTCCCCGCTTTCTACCTCACCGGTTTTGGATACACCGCTGGCAAGAGAGAGGGATGCCTGAGACTGGCTGACACGGTCTTCTTCTACATCTCTTTTGAGCGCGTCCTCAAGCCGTGTTTCTTCAGCGCAATCTTCGCACCGGCCGGTGTTCCCGACAAACCGAACTTGTGCACGTGCTTAAATTGTTTGAACTTCCATGTTTTGGCCCCTTGTTGATACAGCTATCCGTAGTGGCTCTATCGGCAAAAACATTAAAACTTGAGTCCCAATATAATAAAATTGGTTTGCCTGCAATCTAAGGAGAGAACTTGACATACGTTATATTTAATGATATATAACGAAGCAACCGTTATATATCTAAGGGAATAGCGATGGTAAATATAGGCTGGTTGAGAACGTGGATGGTGGTTGGCATTCTGGTTGCGCCGACATTAGCTTGGTCGGAAGGGTCGGTCCATGTTGCGGTCGCGTCCAATTTTTTGAATCCGCTCAAGGAAATTGCTAAACGCTATAAGCAAGATACGGGAAACACGCTGATCCTGATTTCGGCATCGACCGGCAAACTATATGCCCAGATCCTGCATGGCGCGCCCTTTGATATTTTGCTGGCGGCGGATGCTAAAAGGCCGGCCCTCCTGGAGCAAGAAAGGCAGGGTGTGAAGGGGACCCGGTTCACCTATGCCGTAGGGGCTTTGGTTTTATGGAGTGCAGATGCGGAAAAAGTACGCGGGGTGGGATCTTTAAAAAAAATGAACAAGGGGAAGCTGGCGATTGCCAATCCGAAAACCGCTCCCTATGGCAGGGCGGCAGAGCAGACCCTGGAACGGTTAGGGTTATGGAAAAAACTGCGACCCTTTCTGGTGCAGGGGGAAAACGTTTCCCAAACCCTGCAGTTTGTCGCTACCGGAAACGCCGGGCTGGGATTTGTAGCCAAATCCCAGGTGGAAGACCCACGCTTCAAGCTTAAGGGAAGCCGGTGGGAGGTGCCGGCGGAAATGCATGATCCGGTTTCCCAGCAGGCCATCTTGTTAAAACCAGGGCTTGCTAATTCTGCGGCAAAACAGTTTTTGCAATATTTAAAAGGCTCCGCTGCGAGAGAAGTGATGCAGTCTTATGGTTATCGTTTTTTAGAGGAATAAAAAAATGGATTTTTCCCTGATTGATTTTCAACCCATTTGGCTATCACTGCAACTGGCGGGAGTGACGGTGTTGATTCTCCTGGCGCTGGCCACTCCGGTAGCGTGGTGGTTGGCGCATACCCGTTGCCGTTTCCGGGTGGTGGTGGAGGCGGTGGTGGCTTTGCCGCTGGTGCTACCTCCGACGGTGTTGGGATTTTATATGCTGATCCTGCTGGGGCCGAATGGCTGGGTGGGCGGTCCGGTTCAGGCTTTAACGGGTTCTGCGCTTTCTTTTTCTTTTGCCGGACTGGTTTTTGCTTCCTGCCTTTATTCCCTGCCGTTTGTGGTGCAACCGCTTCACAGTGCTTTTGAATCGGTTGGAAAAATTCCTTTGGAAACCGCACAGTCGCTGGGCGCATCCCGCCTGGACGCTTTTTTTTCGGTCATCAGTCCCCTGGCTCGCCGGGGTTACCTGACTGCGGTTGTATTGGGGTTCGCTCACACCCTGGGGGAATTTGGCGTGGTGTTGATGGTAGGCGGCAATATTCCCGGAAAGACCAAAGTGATTTCCATTGAAATTTATGACCGGGTTGAAGTGCTTGAATATACCCAGGCGCATACCCTTTCTGCGGGTCTTTTAATATTTTCTTTTCTGGTTCTGGTGATGGTTTATTCCATCAACCGGCGACTACCGGTACAGGTGATATGACAGATATGTTAGAAGCAAATTTTAAAATGAACTATCCGGGATTTAACCTGGATGTGGAACTGAACCTCCCGGCCAAGGGTGTTACGGTGGTGTTCGGTCCTTCCGGTTCCGGTAAAACCACTTTATTGCGTTGCCTGGCGGGACTGGAAAAGGCTCCGTCAGGAACCCTGAAACTGGCCGACCAGGTTTGGCAGGATGAAGGAATTTTCATTCCCACCCATCAAAGAAAAGTGGGTCTGGTGTTTCAGGAGTCGAGACTGTTCCCGCATTTGAGTATTCAAGAAAATCTGCTCTACGGTTATCAACGTACCCCGCAAAGTGAGCGTAATCTCCACTTGGATGAAGTGGTGCAAGTGCTGGGGTTGGCGGATTTGTTAAAACGCACTCCGGATAAATTGTCGGGGGGAGAAAGACAACGGGTGGCGATTGGGCGCGCCCTGCTCACCAGCCCGAAACTATTGCTCATGGATGAACCTTTAGCCTCGCTGGATATGCAACGCAAAGCCGAGATCATCCCCTTCATCAAAAGAATAGAAGATGAGTTCAAGACGCCTATTATCTACATCACGCATTCGGTGGATGAGGTCCTGCAACTTGTGGACGCCATGGTGATTTTGCAATCGGGGAAAGTGGCAAACTTTGGATCAGTGGAGGAAGTATTCTCGGATGTCCGGTTGCGGGAAGTGCTGGGAGATGAGCAGTTGGGAGCGGTACTCGAAACATCGGTCTCAGGGCACGATGAAGAGTTCGGGCTCACACGGCTGGATTTTATGGGGCAGACCCTGAACGTTCCCAAACAAAATATTGCTGTGGGACAAAACCTGCGGGTTCACATCCATTCCAGGGATGTGAGCCTTTCGACCGCCCCTCCTGCGGGAGTTACCAGTGTGCTGAATATTTTGCAGGCGAAGGTCAAAAAGATCGGCATCCTTGATCCCAAGGGATATTCCGTTGACATTGAGCTGGATGCCGGTCAGCCGATTCTGGCAACGATCACGAGAAAATCTCTTGCCAACTTAAACCTCAAACCAGGCCAACCGATTTTTGCCCACATCAAAGCTATTAAAATGATCCACCAACACTAGGCGTGTGGCGGTGATATTCTTTCTCAACTTTCTGCCCCGAAGGGGTAATTGAGGGGGTCAGTCCAAACCCCTGACAGCGCGGACACCGCCATTTGTGCAGGCCGAAAGGTTGCGCGAGAAAGCGCGGCCGGTTACGAAATACGCAATGCGGGTGCAACAATCTGTCAGATCAGTTTCATCGTACTCTGCCGACCAGTACCAATAGGCCGCGCCATCGGCGAATTGTTCCGACAGGTGAAGGGGCAGGTCTGGGTCGTGGTCCCAGGCCATGTTGTTTTCCTTGGTGTCGTCATAAATCATTCCATATTCAACCACCATGGGTAATCGCCAGTCGGTATACCCCCCGGTCTTAAGATTTTTGACATAGTCTTTGGCCTGGTACCAGTTCAAACATTTTCCGAAATCGGCATAACTGTCCTTTTGGGTCCACATCAATCGGGTTTTGGTTTCGGTCAGTGTTCCATCGCCATTATCAACTAGGTGGACCCGGGACTTTGGCGGTGGGGGAGGAACCCAGGGAGGTGCTTCATAGGGTTCGGCCCAGGCAACACCCGAGCGCAGGATGAAAAAGCCAGCCAGAAAAATTATTTTAATGTTCATCTGTATTAGTTGTCACTTTCCCTGAGAGTTTTTAACGGTTTATTGCGGATCACATCCAGGCTACTCAAAACTCCGGTGGTCACCGTGATCAAAACTGCGAAACAAAACGCCCAGGCAACTGTGGCCGGTTGAACATGCCAGTCGGATTTGATCATATATTTCATAACCGCCCAGGAAAGCCCCTGTGCCAGCCCGACGCCGACCAATGCGGAGATGACCCCTAATGTGGCGTATTCGATTGCCAGAATGGAGGTGACCACTTTGCGCCGGGCTCCCAGTATTTTCAGTATTGCCGATTCCCGCAAGCGTCTGAACTTGGTGGAAGCGATGGAGCCGGAGAGGATGAATAGTCCAGCCGCGATGGCGAATCCGGACATAAAATCGACAAGGGTGGTCAGTTTGGCTACGGTGGTTTCAATAGTGTTGATAATATCGCGTGTACTCAAAGCGGTGATGTTGGGCAGGGCCTCAACAACGGCGTGTTGCAGTTGCAACTCTTTGGAGTCGGAGACATGGACCGTGGCTACATAGGTAAGCGGCGCGCCTTGCAAGGCTCCTGGCGAATAAATCATATAGAAATTTGTGCGCATGTTGCGCCAGTTCACTTTGCGGATGCTGGTTACGGTGGCGGTAGCAAGAATGCCCTGAATGTCGATAGTGAGTTGTGACCCGATTTTGGCGTGCAATCTTTTTGCCGCGTCCTCTTCCAGGGACACTTCGGCGTTTTTGGACCGAGTCTCATCCCACCATTCCCCTTCAATGACCTCGTTGTCTTTCGGCGGTGGACCGGCCATATAGGTCAATACAAACTCGCGGGTGATGAACCATTCTTCCCGTTGTCTATCCTTGTAGGTCCAGTTTGTTATTAAGTTGCCATCGATACTGTGCAGGCGCGAACGCACCAGGGGTGTGAGGGTCCGCTCCGCTTCCGGCGCGACCCGGTCAAGAACTTTGGTGAAAATTTGTCTTTGGTCGTGCTGGATATCAATGAAAAAATAATTCGGCGGGCTCATCTCGGTATTTTTGTTTAGCATGGTCAGCATATCCATTTGCACCAGGCGCACTGTAAGGATCAGCATGATGCCCATGCCGAGACAGGTGATGATGGCAGTGGCCTGATTATTTGGTCGCATGAGGTTGGACATGCCATAACGACGGACCATGGAGCCTAAAGGCGGTAAAACTTTCAAGAGCCTTAAAAGAAGCCAGGATGCCAGCGCGAACACCCCGGCTGAAATTGCCAGCGCGGCAAGAAAAATCAAGCCGCGCTTTATGGATTCCGCCTGCCAGCAAATCATCACTGCCAGGCCCAACCCCAGTGTTATAGCGGCAACCCAGCGTTCCCATCGGGAGCCTTGCTCTTCTTCCTCAAAATTCCTGCGGAACAGGCGAAGGGGCCGGGTTCTCACCGCCTGGATTAAAGGCCACAGGCAAAACAAAAGAGTTGTGGCACAACCGAGAACAAGCGACTGCACAGCGGGTATCCAATAGAAGACAGGCTCCAGTTTTAAATTGATCAACCCTTCCATTTTGGCTGGCAGCAGGAATGTGAGAGCGAACCCGAGGCTTACACCTATAATACTGCCTGCCAGACCCATCAGCATTGACTGGAGGAGATACACTTTGAACAACGTCCTGGACGAAGCACCTAGACAACTCAAGATCGCCAGTGTGTCGAGTTTCTGTGACATGAAGGTGCGGACGATCATGGCGACACCGATTCCCCCCATGAGAAGAGCGATGACCCCCAGTGCGCCCAGGTATTGGCCCATCCGCTTGATGGAGCGGGATAAAGAGGACTGCATGTCCTCGTAGGTGCGGATGGAAATTGACTTGTCATTCAAGCCTCGCTCCAGAAGCGCCAGGGCCTTTTCCAAATCAAAATTGGCAGGCAGTCGTATAAGGGTTCGATGTTTGATCCGGCTTCCGGGCTGGACCAATCCGGATTTGTCTAATGAAGCGCGGGAAATAAATACGCGTGGGCCAATGCTGAATGCTCTTGAAATGCGATCCGGTTCCGAGAGCACCACTGCGGTGATACGCATTTCAGCTTTTCCCAGAGAAAACGTGTCTCCCAGTTTCAAATCGGTTTTTAACAGGAAAGAAGGCTCCACCACTGCACCGCCATGTGCCAATAACTCTGTCAATGGTTTTTGTGGTTTGCTTTTGAAGTCTCCATAGAATGGATATTGTGGGCCGGTGAGCGGAACGGCTTTGAGTTCGGTAATCAGGGAGGCCAGTTTCTTTCCGGTCTTCAGGTTTTTGAATTGCGCCATGCCGTGTAGTTCCTTGATGAAGAGGAACTCGGTCTCTGCGGGTAAAATCTTTTCCTGATAGTCCAGGTCTTCAGGGGTTTGTTCCCAACTTCCTTTGATGGCGAGGTCGGCGGATAGAAGTCCTTTTGCCTGGCCTTGTATGGATTCGCCCACAAGATTGGAAAAACTTTTTACTGTCATCACCGCGCCGACCCCTATGGCGATACAGAGAATAAAAAACAACATCCGCCTCCACGCGCCACGCGATTCGGCGAGAACCAATGCAAAAACTTGCCGAAGATTTAACTGTGAAGGTTTCATCGGCTCAGTTTTCCTCATGTGTTATGTGACCGAAAGAGGGCCAAACTAAAATCTGCCGAAGGTTCAATTGTTTTATCATGGGTTCAGTTTGTCCGAGATGATTTGCCCATCTGCAAGGGTCAGGATGCGTTGTGTGCCTTTGGCGACATGCAGTTCGTGCGTCACCAGGATGATGGTTGCCTGTTTTACCCTATGTAGTTCGAGCATGAGTTCGATGATGTGGTCGCTATTTTTAGAGTCGAGGTTGCCCGTGGGTTCATCGGCGAGAATGATATCCGGTTCATTGACAAAAGCGCGGGCCAAAGACAGGCGTTGCTGTTCTCCGCCGGAGAGTTGGGCAGGATAATGATGCAGGCGATCACTAAGACCGACGGTGCCCAACAGGTCGTTGGCCTTTTTTGCCGCGCCGGGAGTGTCGTTCAGTTCCGCCGCGAGTACCACGTTTTCCAATGCCGTTAAAGTGGGGATGAGGTGGAAGTTCTGGAAGATGAAGCCGAACCTTTTTCCGCGCAAGAGAGCGAGTTCATCCTCATCAAGTTTCGTGATATCCTGCCCATCGATCACAATTTGACCACTTGTCGGGGTGTCCAGTCCCGCGATCAGGCTGAGCAGGGTGGTTTTCCCGCTTCCCGATTCGCCGGTGATGGCTAACAACTGGCCCGTGGGAATCGTGAGGTCGAGGGATTTCAGAATTTCAACTGCGTGTCCACCACCGTGCAGGGTTTTTACCAGCTTGGTTATTTCAATCATGGTTCCCTTAAGCCTAGATAAATTCTTTGTTTGCCGATGAAAGCGATGG
>JAPKCW010000041.1:0-13189 GCA_028822815.1 Nitrospinaceae bacterium
TCGAACATTTGGTAGGCATTCCCGGATCATTGGGAGGGGCTATCATCATGAATGCCGGAGCAGAAGGCACCGAAATTGGTCAGGTTCTTCGCAGTGTAACCCGGATCACTCCAGACGGGGAAATCCAGACCTTAAAACGCGATGAGCTTTCATTCGAATACAGAAAAACCATTTTCCCCGATGGCGAAGGAATCATTATTGAAGCGGAGCTGGAACTGGAAGAAGGAAATCGCCCTGAAATCCAGAACGCGATGGACCGGCATCTCTCGCGCAGGTCGCAGACCCAGCCACTAACAGTTCCCAACTCGGGTTCCGTTTTCAAAAATCCTGCCGGGGACACATCGGGAAGGCTGATCGAATCTCTCGGGCTCAAAGGACTTTCTTTTGGCAATGCCGGAGTTTCGATCAAGCACGCAAATTTTATTGTCAACAAAGGAGGCGCTACAGCGCATGATGTGACCCGTTTGATTGCGCATATTCAAGAAGAAGTTAAGAAAAAAACGGGCATTGAATTGCAGACTGAAATTGTCACCGCAGGTGAATGAAGAAGAGAAAGAGTCAAAAATATTAAATTGGTCCGCAACAAAGGCACCCCTCCTTCCTTTGTTTATTCTCCGGCCCTTTTGGCCAAGGGCCGGGGCGGACCTTCTTAAAGAGGATTTGTGACAAAGCTTTTGGATAATTTGAAAGATAAAACTATTGGAGTGCTCATGGGGGGACTCTCCCCCGAGCGGGATGTCTCAATCGTCACCGGGAACTCGGTCATTGCGGCCATCAAAAGGAAAGGATTGGTCGCTTTGCCAATTCAAGTCGACCACCAAATTGGGGAAATGCTGCAGTCGAACCCGATCGACCTGGCTTTCATCGCCCTGCATGGAACCTTTGGGGAAGACGGATGCATTCAAGGTCTGCTTGAATATTTCAAAATCCCGTATACAGGGTCAGGAGTCATGGGCAGTGCCCTTGCTTATGACAAATTAAAATCCAAGGAGATTTTAAAATCCCATGGAATACCCACAGCCGATTATGAAGTGTTCTATAGAAACCAAAAAATATGCCGGACCCTGGATCTTCCCGTAGTCGTCAAGCCGACCAATCAAGGATCGAGCCTGGGGATAACTATCGTTAAAAATGAAAGCGAATGGGAGTCGGCACTGGAAACCGCATTCGCTTATTCGGAAGAAGTCATTGTTGAAAAGTTTATTGAAGGGAAACTTCTGGCAATTGGAATGAATGAAATGGAACCCATGCCTATTGTTCACATCCGTCCCAAATCTGGCTTCTATGATTATGAGGCAAAATACACCTCTGGAAAGACAGAGTACCTTTGCCCTGCAGACCTTGAAGAAAACGAGACGAACCGATGCCGGCAAACCGCAAAACAGGTATTCCAAGTGTTGAGAGGAAGAGGTTTCCCCCGTGTGGATGTCATTCTGGATCATGAGGGCATACCCCAGGTACTGGAAATGAATACCATTCCCGGGATGACCCCCACCAGCCTTCTGCCAATGGCGGCACGGAAGATGGGCCTGGAGTTTGATGATTTAGTCGTTGAAATATTAAAAACTGCCAAACGGGATTACACAGAGTAATTATGGATTTCGCAATCGCAGGTGGGAGGACCTTCGCTCCGAAAGAAAGAAAAAGCAAAGGCTTTGAACTGGCCTCAAAACTTTTCCTGGCGGGAGTCGTCATTTATTTATTATATGCAAGCTATAATTTTTTGACTTCCGACCCTCGGTTCCAGATCACTGACGTCACGTTTAGCGGCAACCATGCTCTGCTGGAGAATCAGCTCCTAGAGTGGTTGGGGCAGGTTCATGGGGAAAACCTTTTTGCGTATGACCTGTCTCGAGCCTCCGAAAGGCTCGCGGAGCACCCTTGGGTCCTTTCCGCATCCGTTCAGAGAAAATTTCCCCAGAAAATTCAAATCGAATTGACCGAACGTGTTCCTTATGCCCGGATCAAATTTGAAAAGGTATTTTTAATGGACAACTTTGGAGTGATCCTATCGGAAGAAAAACCTGAGTACCGTAATTTGCCATTAATTGTACAACCGGGTGTAAAGCCTGAAAACTTTTCCGGAGAAAGGGTCATTCAAAGTCTCAAGACAATGCATTATTTCAACAAGCTTTCTTTTTTTGAAAAAAATCCCTTGGACATCGCCGAACTAAAGGGACACTCACGAATCATATTTTCCACTCGTAACCGTGATCTTCAAATCCAAATGTCCATGGAAACGTTAACAGAAGGATTCAAAAAATTCAGGATTGTCCTCGATACTCTGGAAGATGACGCCGTCAAAATCCAAATGATCGACTTATCATTCAAGGATCAAGTCGTGGTCAGGGATCGAATCCCCAGTCACTCAACATCCATGAAGACACCAACCAACTAGGAGGAGATAGGACGCATGGCCAAAAAAAGTGATTATATTGTCGGCCTGGATATTGGAACAACCAAAATCTGTTGCATCATCGGCGAGGTCATTTATGATGAAAAAATAGATATCATCGGACTGGGCCAATATCCCTCAAGAGGCTTGCGTAAAGGTGTGGTCATAAACATAGACAGCACCGTGGAATCTATAAAAAGTGCTGTTGAAGAAGCCGAATTGATGGCGGGATGCGAAATCGATTCTGTTTTTGTGGGTATTGCCGGAGGCCACATTAACAGCATGAACAGTCATGGCATCATCGCAGTCAAAGGAAAAGAAATCACACAGGCAGATATTGACCGCGTCATTGAAGCGGCCAAAGCTATTGCCATCCCTCTTGACCGGGAAGTCATCCATGTTCTTCCCCAGGAATTCATTGTCGACAACCAGGACGGGATCAAAACTCCTCTCGGCATGGCAGGAGTCAGGCTCGAGGCCAAGGTCCATATTGTTACTGCCGCAGTGACTTCTGCGCAAAACATTGTCAAATGCGTCAATAAGGCCGGCCTGGGAGTTCAGGACATTGTGTTGGAGCAACTGGCTTCCAGCGAATCCGTTCTATCCCAGGATGAAAGGGAACTAGGCGTTGGCATGATCGACATAGGTGGAGGAACTTCTGACCTAGCCATTTTTTACCAGGGAGCCATCAAACACACAGCAGTTTTGACTATTGCCGGTGCCCAGATGACGAATGATATAGCCATTGGCCTTCGCACCCCAAATGCAGAAGCAGAAAAAATCAAACATTCCTATGGATGCGCCTACACCCCTCTGGTTCTCGAAGGAGAAAATATTGAGACACCAAGTGTTGGAGGACGGGAACCCCGAACGGTTTCACGTCAGATTCTCAGCGAAATAATTGAAGCCAGAACCCGGGAAATGTTTGAACTGCTGGATCATGAAATAAACGAGTCCGGCTACCGGGAAATCATTTCTTCGGGAATTGTCCTGACGGGCGGAGCAGCAAGTATGCAAGGCATGTACGAATTAGCAGAGGATGTTTTCCAGTCTCCCGTGCGCGTAGGGACACCCATTGGTCTTGGAGGGTTGATCGATGTAGTGAACAACCCTATGTATGCCACCTGTACGGGATTGATCCAGTACGGATCCAAAAGATTTAAGTCAGGAAGGAACCGGAAACTTCAAGGAAGGAACCTGTTCGATAAAATTTTTACACGTATGAAAGATTGGGCAGATGAATTTTTTTAAACCTGGAGGGTAAAATGAGTTCAATAGAGTTCGATAACGAAAACGATTATTCAGCAACTATCAAGGTCGTTGGTGTAGGAGGAGGAGGCAATAATGCCGTCAATTCCATGGTTCGGGATAATATTCGGGGCGTGGAGTTTATTATCGCCAATACTGACCTGCAAACGATTGAAAAATCCGAATGCCCAGGGAAAATTCAAATTGGCGGAGAATTGACCCGTGGCCTTGGCGCAGGTTCCGATCCTGAGATTGGAAGGGATGCCGCCGAAGAGAGTGAAGCGAACATCCGCGAAATGCTGGAAGGAGCAGATATGGCTTTCATCACCGCCGGGATGGGTGGTGGAACAGGTACCGGTGCCGCACCCATCATTTCGCGTATCGCCAGGGAGGTAGGAGCCCTGACGGTTGCCGTAGTTACCAAACCCTTTGCGTTTGAGGGTAAACGGCGAATGCGGCAGGCGGAGGAAGGAATCCTGGAGCTCAAGGAAGCGGTTGACACTTTGATTGTCATACCCAACCAGAAGCTTCTTAGTTATGTCGGCAAGCAAACTTCATTCACTAGTGCGTTTGCAATGGTGGACGATATTCTGAAACAGGCCGTCTGTAGTATCTCTGACCTGATTGTGACACCTGGCCTGATCAACCTCGACTTTGCCGATGTCAAATGCATTATGGGTAGCATGGGCAAAGCCCTAATGGGTAGCGGAACCGCAACCGGAGATATGCGCGCTGTTGAGGCGGCGCAGAAAGCCATCTCCAGTCCTTTGCTGGATGAAGCAACGATAGATGGCGCAAAGGGAATTCTGATCAACATCACCGGCGGTGAAGACCTCACCCTGATGGAAGTCAATGAAGCTTCCATGTTGATTCAGGAAAACGCCCATGAAGATGCCCATATCATATTCGGAGCAGTGATCGACAACCAAATGGAAGGAGAGATGCGGGTAACTGTTATCGCCACTGGGTTTGAGGATGCGGATGCAATAATAAGGCACCCCGAAAGACCTGCTTTGAAAAAAGTGGTTGGGGGAGAACCAATCTCTGAAGGCGATTCAGGGCCAACATCCTTCAAACATTTAAAATCTCTGGCTTCCACAATTAAGGAAGAAAATCCGGATCCAGGAAGCCTGACCTCAAACTTTGATATTCCAACATTTCTCCGCAAACACGCGGACTAACCGGCGAGCCGCCGGGGGCAGTGAGCAATAACTTTAATCGGCTAGCAAAGTTTTTCTCGGCTTGACAAGTTATTGCTAATCAGCCCTATGCTCAGGAGCTACGGGCCAGCGTAATGCTGGCCCCAGCCTGATGGCTAGCGGCCATTAATTTCCCAGTTGTAGTCCAGATAGGAAATTTTAATTTTGGAATTATTCAGAACTTTTCTTTCCTCTGCAGTAACATATTGGCCAATATATTTTAGAACACCCCCACGGCTTGCAAAATCCTCCGCAAACCATTTGAATATGGATGAGAGGTAAACCCTGTTTTTCCTTTCGTCCAGCTTCATGCCTTTTCCCGGGGACCGCAAAAACTTTTCCATCTGGTCATCCAACTGCTCATTCAGCTTTCCAGCAGAGTAGACTTCCTGGCGAAGATCGGGACAACTGACGGAAGCGCAGACGATGGCCACATGGATGCGGGGCTCATTCATTTTCCTGAGAATTTCATGCTCAATATCGTTGAGTGTGCGCTCTTTGCCTCCCACCGTACCCGCCACCCGTTTCCAGACCGGCTTAAAAAAACTCCCCACATCCTTAATACTCTTTATTGGGTAATGGTCGGTGATCATTTTGGCCGCCAGAATATTATAAACGTTGATCCAGAAGGACAGCTTAGATTCACGCGATTCCAGACTCGCCAGACTGTAGGACTCCAGCCTGGCAACCAGGCCAGAGAAAACAGGATCCTTTTTCAAACTGGCGTAGTCGATGGCATTAAACCGAACCCCCGCCAATGTTTTAGGAGCAACATATTTTTTGACCAGTGCACCCCAGTCAGAAAAATCGAAGGCCTCGCTATTGGAACAAAAACTAAAAACAAAAAATACCGCCAAAACGGCAGATTGCAAATACCAACCCGTATTTTTCATGAACTTCAATCCTTTTTCACGAATAGATTAAACAAATAGAGACCTCATTTAGTATACTGCCAAAGCAATTCCTTACAAACAGGCCACATACAAGGAGCTTTGTTCTTTCAGCAGGAATATTGAACCCGTTTATGGATAAAGACCTTTTATATATTTCTGATCTGGACGGTACCTTGTTACTGCCCGATGGCTCATTCCCGGAAGATTTCAAGAGACGTCTCAACCGGCTGATCGATATGGGACTGCGCTTCACCATCGCAACCGCCCGGAACTACGATTCCGCGCACCCGATTTTAAATGGATTGAACCTGAACCTGCCGGTCATTTTATTCAATGGGGTTTACCTTACCGATTTCAACAGCGGAAGTATTTTGGAATATTCTCACTTCATTGAAAAGACAGTTGTAGAAAATATGCTCGAGCTGGCCTTGCCTCGGGGCATCGACCCTTTTATCTATACGTTTGGAGAAAAACACAAACTCTATTACCAGAGGGCTACCAACCCCGGCTCCCAAGCCTATGTCAAAAGCCTGGAAGGCGACGGAAGACTTAACCAAGTCAACTGTTTTGAATTTCAAGAAGAGGAAAAGATTTCCGGATTTTTATTGATCGACACGCATGACCACCTGGAACCCATCTACCAGTCACTTCAGGAAAAACATTTTGATCATCTCAATTTATATTTTGCCGAAGATGTGTCCATGAAGGGCTATTATTGGCTCCAGTCCTTCCATCAGGAGGCCAGCAAAGGAAATATGTTAGAGGCACTTGCCCGGAAATTGGAGGTTCCCCTGGACCGCACCGTTGTGTTCGGAGATTATTTGAATGATTTGGACATGTTTCGGATCGCGGGCCGCGCCATTGCTGTAGAAAATGCCCTGCCGGAAGTAAAAGAATCCGCTCACGAAATTATCGGAAGCAATTTCCAGGGAGCTGTCCTGCAATACCTTGAGTTAATATTTCTTGAAAAATGAACCCGTTCAAATTAAACTTCACAGATACAATCCACTTTCAAAACAACCTTGGTTATCATGTCTAAAACTGATCAGCCCCAGGAACCCGAAAAGACCGTCTTCGATCGGGACAAAACCGCTAAGGAGCGCCAACCAGCAGAGGATGGCCCTAAAGCTCCCATCAAACCCAAGCCAAAAATTAAAAAGGCTTTTGTTGCGAAGAAAAAGACTTTCGCGACCGACAAGCCCATGGAGCATCGGGTGAGAAACATTCGCATGACTTCCCTGGAGTCTGCAAAAATGATTTGGGAAACTCTTGTCGATTACCAGAAGGAATTGGAGCAACTGGAGGTTGATGACCCTGACAAGTCTTATCATGACTGGGAAAAAATGGAGAAATTTTTTATCCGACTTGCTAAAAAATACAGCATTTGCATGAGCAAGGCATTAGGCGGTTCATTAGGCTGGATTTACCAGGAAATGGAAATAGCTCCGGAAATCATGGATCAAGAGTTGGTCGATATCATGATGAAAATGGAGAAATTCAAGCTTCTGGAACCCATTAAATCAAAACTGGGATTCCATATCGTTATGATATGTGAAAGCCAGGTTCATATACCCCGGGAAAAACCTCCAGAGGTAGAATTAAGACCTCTGCATTGAACCGGTATCGGATTCACTTACCCAGAAAAAACTGATGGACCGTTTCGACAACATATTCCTGCTGGCTTCGATCCACCTCATGAGAAATGGGAAGCGCCAGGGTCTGCTTCGCGGCCTTTTCCGATTCAGGAAAGTCACCGCTTTTGTAACCCAGGGATTTGAAACATTCCTGCAGGTGGAGCGGAATAGGATAATAGATTTCGCACCCAATTCGCTTTTCATTTAGAAAAGCTCTCAGTTCATCCCTGCGGTTTTCTACGCGGAGGACATACTGGTTATAAACATGCCGGGGAAATACTTCAGGGGGCAGTTGAACGAACGGGGTCATGGTAGAATCTTTAAAAAGCTGGTTATAAGTTTGCGCGTTTTTCCTTCTTTGCTCGGTCCAGCCTTCCAGGAAGTTCAACTTGGCACTCACCACACCGGCTTGCAGAGCATCCGGACGAAAGTTTCCGCCTAATATTTTATGATAATATTTCGGTTCCGAACCATGCACTCTGAGAATCTTTAACTGTTTGTAAAGTTCTTCGGAGTTTGTGGTCACCAGCCCGCCATCACCAAAACAGCCCAGGTTTTTTGCGGGAAAAAATGAGAAACACCCCATATCCCCTAACGAACCTGCCGGTCGGCTCTTGTACTCAGAACCAATCGCCTGGGCAGCATCTTCAATCACCTGCAGACCATTTTTCTCAGCTAATTGACGAATGGGGTCCATATCCGCACACTGCCCATAAAGATGCACCGGAATAATGGCTTTAGTCTTCGAGGTGATGCAACGCTCAATATGTTCCGGTTTAATATTGAAAGTAATATCATTGATATCCGCAAAAACCGGTTTGGCTCCGGCACGAATGATGGAACCCGCTGTTGCAAAAAAAGTATAGGGAGTGGTGATTACTTCATCACCAGGACCAACCCCCAAAGCCATCAATGCAATCAGCAACGCATCCGTTCCGGATGAAACCCCAACGGCATATTTAGTCTGGCAATAAGACGCCATCCTCTCTTCCATCCGGGAAACTTTGGGACCAAGAATAAATTGTCCCGACCGAACAGTCTCCGCAATCTCCTTTTCCACCTCATTCAAGATCTGGTGATAAGAGGCAGTAATATCCAGCAAACGGACTTCTTTGACCGGGGGAGGCGGAGCATCCAGTTTTTCCTGTAGCTGTCCGGGGGTTAAAGCATTTACTGGCAAGCCAGAAAATCTTTCAGGGGAAAGTGTGACCACCGCGTCTAATCCGCTTACCTCCACCAGACGCAATGCCAGCGCTACCTCAAACGGTTCTTTAGATCCCAGAGCCAAATCAATATCATGAGCAGTGGGGGTCAAAACAGCCAGGCTTCGCAAAAGAGATTGAACGTCTCCCCCTCCTGCCCCCGCCAAAATGGCAGGAACAGAGGTAGACACAAGCCAGCCTTTGCAACGCCCTTGGCGGCACAAGTTCGACACCGCTGAATTTTCCAAGTTTTCCAACGCCTGAATCAGGCAATCCGTATCGAAAAGAATCTGCATGAATTAATTTAAGTCGTTTTATTGTCGGAGGAGATTAAAATTGAATATCCTGGCCTAGCTTTTCACGAAGGATGATCTCTGCTGGGGTGTAGTATTTTTTATCCACATTACATTTTTTACATGCCGGCACCAGGTTTCCGCGGTTACTTTTTCCACCACGGGAAATGGGGACAATATGGTCCATCGTCAAATCTTCAGCCATGAACCGGCCTCCGCAATAATGGCAAGCACCCGCCTGGATCTTTGCTTTCCACCACTGTGACTGGCGAAGCTTACGAGCCTTGGCTTTTTCAATTTTGAATTTTTGCTCGTCCATATTTATATCAGAAGCCAGCGGTTTCTTTTGCCCAGCTCAGGTCAATCATTAACCGGGGTTGCCAATCATTTCGCACAGCCCGAACGGTACCCTTATGGCTCCCCTTGGGATACCAGTGAATATCCCCCGTGTCAAACTCAAACCCCAATGCGGCGGATAGCCGGGTCTTGCTAGTCCAAAAACAGCTGCCATAACCGAATTCAAAAACAGGATCAATATGAAGTATAAATGTTTTCCCCCGGGACTGGAAAGGTTTGGCGATTTCATACAAACTTTGAATTTCAAGCCGGTCCGGGAGGCGCCAATCATCATAGTCCCCCAGTTTTTCCCGGTTTAGCTTGCAAATATAGTCCTGGGCATCGTACCAGCTGATATTGTTGCCCGTTTCCACATAGGCATAGCTCTCCTGCCACATCAGCCCCGTGCAAGCATCCGAAATGGTCCTGTTACCATGATCGATAAATCGTTGTTCCATAACTCACCTAAAGTTAGCATTATAGCAGAGTTTACCAGAATTTCTTGGAGCGCTCCCTTCGAGAAATATACAAACAAAACATTTTATTACAATTATTTACTGGAAAAACTCACCCTTTGCTCAAACTCCAGTTTTTTTACGACAGAGAATTTTAGCCTTTTCCAAAAATAAATTGTTGCTATCCCGCCATCATGGAACAGTATTGGATATAGTATCCCAACAGGCATATTAATAACCAGTATTCTCAAAGAGGAAAGGACCGGACAATATGAACGCGAAAGGATTAAAATTTCGAATCATCCAAAATGTATCCCTTAAAAAACCGGCCATTGTTCTCTGGCGATTTGGGGAAAACTCCGTCCCAACAATTTCTTCTATAAAATCCTCATCCAAGAAGGATACAGCCTATTATGCAGTTTCGCGAAATTCATCCATGAAAAGATTTAACTTCTTGATTGAGGAAAATTATAAAAACCAGAAGTCTCTCCGCACAAGCGAAGAAAAACTACGCCTTTTTAACCAGCAATTATCCTGCATTACCCAAAGCACCTCTTCGGTCATCGGCAATGAATACTTCAACAACCTGGTTCAAAGCCTGGCTTCTGTTTTTGGATTGCGCTATGCCTTTATAGGTATAGTTACCGGCACTTTAATAAAAAAATTAAAACCCTGGCCCTCTGGGATGGAAACAAATTAACGAAAAATTTTGTTTATGACCTGGAAGGAACCCCCTGCGAAAAAGTAACGAAAATGGAGGTTTGTTATTACCCACAAGCCGTGCAGGAATATTTTCCTAACGACTCGTATCTGGTTGAGCAGGGCATTGAGTCTTATCTGGGGGTGTCCATGCTCAATTCGGAGAAAAAACTCCTTGGATTAATATCCGTTATGGATGAAAAACCTATTGAGGATTTTGACCACTACCACTCCATCCTCAAAATTTTTGCCGCCAGATGCTCCAGTGAAATAGAGCGCATGGATGCAGAAGCCCAGCTTAAATTAAAAACCCTGGAGTTGGAAAAAAGCAACTTGGCGCTGAGGGATTTTGTCTCCATCGCCTCCCACGATTTGCAGGAACCTGTAAGGAAGATTGCCATATTTGGATCCCGGTTGATTGAAAAAGAAGACAGCCTAAAACCGGAAATAAGAGAACACCTGGAACGAATGCAAAAATCCGCGCTCAGGATGCAGGATCTCATTAATGATCTCCTGCTGTTTTCAAGAACCAGCACTCAGACAGAACCGTTCAGAAAAATTGATCTGAAAGTAGTTTTAAAAGAGGTCACAGCCGATTTGGAGGTATTGATTAATAAAAGCAAGGCTAAAATTCATTTCAGTTCCCTACCCACTATCGAGGGCAATCCCTCGCAAATCAGGCAGTTATTTCAAAGCTTTCTTTCCAATGCCATCAAATTCCATGAAGTCGGCAAACCTCCAAAGATTGAAATTAAAAGTCGCTTAAACAAACAAAGCGGTTGGGAAATTTCCATCAAGGACCAGGGAATAGGCTTCAATGAAAAATATAAGGACCGGATTTTTCGTCCCTTTGAAAGACTGCATGGCAGAAACGAGTATGAAGGAACTGGGATGGGTCTAGCCATCTGCCAAAAAATAGCGGAAAACCATGGCGGAACCATTTTTGTCGAAAGCCAGCCCGGACAAGGCACCTGTTTCTCAGTGGTTTTTCCGCAAAACGGTTCCCCCCTGAAACTTTAAAGCGGAGTGCCTCTGCGGCGAGCAGTGACGAGCCCAGGTAAATCATGCTGAAAACCATAACCACAGTAATGTCCTCGATATCCTCTTTACTGGAAGGAAAACGAAGGCAGATGAGAGGCTTCATAGGGCTGTCATGAACACGGCACTGGTTATCCTGAGTCAGTTCACTGCACGGAACATCCATGAAATAATAAAGCTGGTTTCTCTTTTCATCCGAACCGACAACCCGGATTCCCCGGTAAGATAAATAAAGTTCCAGTTCTTCCAGACTTCCATGTTGCTGGATTGTGATGTCTCGAACGACCGTAATATTGACCCTCTTGCAGCACTCCCCCCACAGGAATGACATTCCCCAGTTCGTTGCAGCGGCTGACCCATTTATTTACTTACTCTCTTATTGGCGGATTTTTTAATCTTGGCCTGATGTTCCACCGTAACCGTGGTGTGGATTCCACCACGGACATTAAAATCACCCACAATTTTCATTATTCTCGGCCGACACGCAGATACCAGATCATCCAAAATGATATTGGTCAGTTTTTCGTGAAACCCTCCTTCATTCCGGTACGACACCAGGTAAAGCTTTAATGATTTTAATTCTACGCACAGTTTATCCGGAATATAGCTGATATACAGAGTGGCAAAATCCGGTTGCCCGGTTTTGGGGCACAAACAGGTGAACTCCGGGCACTCCATATCAATGGTGTAATCCCTTTCCGGAAACGGATTAGGGAACGTTTCAATCTGTAAAACCTCTTTTTTCATGGTATTTCTCATAATTTTGGTTATTTTTTGGGGAAAGACCTTGCTTTTTGATATCAAGGTTTTATATATTGTCAGCACTCGTACCCAGAGAGTGCCAAAAGCTCAAAAAATTAAGCCGAGCCTTCCCCACTCAGGAGCATAAGGCATTTAATTATAACAAGTTATAACTTTTTGTGAGCAGGTTTACGCTGAAATCGCGTTTTTTCTTTCAATATTTTATCTGAGTGTAACATTTTTTCAAGGAGCCTATATGAAAATCCAACCACTGCATGACCGTATTCTGGTGCAACCCATTCTGGAAAAAGAAGTTCGAAAAGGGGGAATCATCATTCCCGATTCAGCCAAGGAAAAGCCCATTGAGGGCCGAGTAAAAGCTGTAGGTAAAGGTAAAGTTGGCGATGACGGCAAGCCGGTCAAGCTGGAAGTAAAAGTGGGCGACAAAGTCCTTTACAGCAAATACGGCGGTACAGAAATCAAATTTGATGGAGAAGATTACCTGCTGATGCGTGAAGACGATGTTTTGGCAATCGTAGGTTAAATTTCCACCACAATTATTTAATGACAAAATCATTCACTTCTCTTCTAGAGAATAAGGAGAATCGCTTTTATGGCTAAACAAATCGTATATGATGAAACCGCTAGACATAAGATACTGTCGGGAATTAATCAACTGGCAGATACCGTAAAAATCACCTTGGGTCCTAAAGGGCGCAACGTGGTGATTGACAAAAAATTCGGTTCCCCCACCATCACCAAAGACGGTGTTACAGTGGCTAAGGAAATAGAACTGCAAGACCCTATTGAAAACATGGGCGCGCAGATGATCAACGAGGTCGCCAGCAAAACCAGTGACAACGCCGGGGACGGTACGACCACGGCTACTGTTCTGGCCCAGGCGATTTTTCGCGAAGGAATAAAAAATGTCACCGCCGGCGCCAGCCCGATGGATATCAAGCGGGGCATTGAAGCAGCCGTTAGTGCCATCATTCCAGAAATCGAGAAGATGTCCAAACCCACCAAGGATAAAAAGGAAATCGCCCAGGTCGGAAC
>JAPKCW010000227.1:0-2829 GCA_028822815.1 Nitrospinaceae bacterium
ACAGATCTGCTTCGCCTGGAATCCCTGGTCGAGGAAGCGGTTGACTATGCCCGGGGTCAGTTCGGCGGGTTTTTCGGGGAAGATGAACTGTTCAATCCGACCAAGCTTCAAACGCTTGCTGATCGCTATCATATCTTCGAAGATATTAGGCCCTATCATAGGGGAAAGCGGAAGAGAAATTATTATATCTTTGTCCAACCAAAGGGGACGGTTACCGACACAGATTTTACAGAGCAATATATCCGACTTGTTCAAGAGGCGATTGACCAGACAGGACTCGAAAAGGATACCCCGGATCTGGTTATCAATCTTACCGGTTCGCTGATTGTGCGGTTGGAAGAAAACCAGTTTATCCAAAGTGACCTCAAGAAGTCAGCGGTGCTCGCGGCCCTGCTGGCAAGTTGTATTATCCTCATCTACACCCGATCCTGGTTTTCCATACCGCTCATCATTTTCCCTTTATTGCTGTCGCTGACTTATACGTTCGCGTTAACGCGTCTGTTCATCGGACACTTGAATGTTATTTCAGGTTTTCTGGTGGCTATATTAATGGGGTTGGGGATTGATTATGGGATTCATCTTTATATTCGCTTCAAACAGGAACTCCTCAAAGGAAAAACCATTGCTGAGGCAGCGGAACTAGTTGTGACCCAAGTAGGACGGTCAGGGCTTATAGCGATGCTGACGACGATAAGTGTTTTTTCAATTTTAAGCTTCTCAGATTTTCCGGGTTTTTCAGAGTTCGGAAAAATTGCCACGCTGGGTATCGTCAGCGCTTTTTTGAGCTACTATTTTATTTTTCCGGCGCAGGCATTGTTTTATGACAAAATCCATTGGTTGAGGAAACCTCGGCCCAGGTTGTTCACTTTTAAAATTTCCAACCTGTATTCCACCACGCCCTATTTCCTTTCTGCCATGTTCCTCCTTTTAATGGTTGCGAGTTTATTCCTTCTTCCCGGAATCAGGTTTGAATATGATTTTCAGAAACTCAAGGGAGAGTCCCCCGCCAGCGAATATGAGACAGTCACCACGGATGATTTCGGTTTTGCTTTTTCCCCTACCTTGATCCTGACGCCTGAAAAGAAAAACCTGTTTGAAATCCATACAGCCCTGGAGAAAATCAAACGCAGGAATGGGGACCATACCATCATAGGAGCTACGTATTCTTTAAATATGTTCAGTCGTGAGGAATATGAGTCGAAGAAGGATGTGATCGGCCGGATTCGAAAAACAGTTTATGACAATATGGATATTATCAAATTTTCACTGGGAAACGACCGATATGAAAATTTTAAAAAGCTGGTGAATGCCGAGCCGTTTGACGAAAAGCGAATACCCCGTAATCTGGAGAAAAAACTCCGCGCCGAAGATGATTATCTGGTTTTGTTGCTTTCTCCTGCAGATAAAAACTTTTTTCGTGTCGAAAATATTTATCAGTTGGAAAAAGAAATGGACGAGTTGAGGCGCATGGTGGTGGAGGAAAATATCAAGATTTCCGTTTTAAATGAAAACCTGATAGCGGCAGAAATTCTGGATTGGGTCAAGGAAAAGGGCCCAAAGGCGATGGGCATTGCTTTTGCGTTGGTTTTCTTTATTCTTGTGGTGGACCTTTGCAGTATCCGTTTGGCGGTCATTACCTTCCTGCCTCTTTTTACAGGTCTGGCATTGACCGGCGCACTCATGTCCGTTTTTAATGTGAAATTAAATTTCATCAATATTGTCATGCTCCCTTCTATCGTGGGAATCATGATAGACCATTGTATATATCTCAGTCACCATATACTGGATTATTCCAGGGGCGCATCGCTCAAGTCACTGCAAGAAACAGGAAGCGCCATAATATTGTCGGCCTTGACCAGTTTGGCAGGCTACAGCAGTTTGAATATTGCGCATCATGAAGGGGTCAGGTCCATTGCATCGGTGGTAGGGCTGGGAATAATAACCTGTACCCTTTGCGCCCTGTTTATGCTTCCAGCCCTGTTTGAACTGCGGAACTATAGCTTCCCCTTTACCCGTTTAAAAAAGTAGTAAAGAAAGAGAACTGAATGATACGTGTCGGATTGATTTTGGTTTTTATTTTGTCGGTCGGCTGCTCCGAAGACCGCAGGTTCGAAGATTTTATTAATGAGGACAGTGGTAAAGGAGAGCAGGAATTCCAGGAAGATTCCCAGAAGTGTACGGCGAACAAGGATAAGTTCAGTCACAAAATCCGGGGCCGTGAACTTGGATTCGAAGGGGAGCATGCGGGATATCTGGGTTGCATGAAACTAAAAGGCTGGAGCCACCACTAGGCGCCGGCCAGCGGCCGGTGGCAACGATACTTTTGGTTCAACGAGCCATTCCTGGTAGGCCCCACGCCTAGTGGGCGGAGGTTCTCCGCCAAACGAGTTTTCGTGGTTGTTATCGCTTGCAGGCTCTGCTATTTTCGCAGTGTCCCCGAAATATTGTATTGGTTTTATTATGCTATTAGTCATTGATGTCGGCAACTCCAATAATGTGATCGGTTTATTTTCCGGTAAGAAACTCCTTTCTCACTGGCGAATTCGAACGGAATGGAACCGTACGGCCGATGAATACTGGGTTTTGTTCAAGGAATTTATCCAATCGAACAATGTTGGGATAGATAACATTGATGACATTGTTATCGCCTGTGTCGTTCCGCCCCTGGTTCCCATTCTGCAAGACATGGCGAGGAAATATTTTTCCTGTGAGCCTCTGGTGGTGGGGCCGGGTATCAAAACGGGAATTTCTATTCTCTACAATAACCCTGCTGAAGTGGGTGCCGACCGGATTGTCAACTCGGTGGCGGCATTCGAGAAATATGGCGGG